>JAEYXI010000097.1 GCA_023428515.1 Pseudomonadota bacterium
GCGCCGAAGCCATCGGCCTCGCCCAGCACCCGCATGCCGGGCCTGAGCGCGCATTCGGGCAGCACCGAGATCGCCAGGCCCGACAGCACGGCGGCCGCGATGACCGTCGCCGACCAGCTGGTGAACAGCACCCGGTAGTCGCGGTTCATCTTGTCGAGCACGTCGCAGGCGGCCCTCCGCCATATGCAGGTCGGCCGGCCGAAGGCCATCGGCAGCACATCTTCCTCATGCGTGGCGTGATTGGCCGACGACACCCAGAGCAGCGGCTCGCGGCGCACCACTTCCGACTGCGCGCTGGCGTCATTGTGGGTGACGATGGCGAGGTCGAGATTGCCGCGCTTGAGATGGTCGACCAGTCCCGGCGTCGGCTCGCACACCACCGTCAATTCGACGCGCGGATTGGAGCGGGCGAAGCGCGCCATGATCTCGGGCAGGAAACGGTCGGCGTAGTCGTCGGGAATGCCGATGCGCACCGTGCCCTCCAGCGCGCGGTCGTCGAAGGCGGCGAGCGTCTCGCGGTTGAGATGCATCATGCGCCGCGCATAGGTGAGCAGCTTCTCGCCCTCCTCGGTCAGCCTGTTGGTGCGGCCGTCCTTCTCGAACAGCGGCTTGCCGATCCGCTCCTCGAGCCTGCGCATCTGCATGGAGACGGCCGACTGTGTGCGGTGCACCTCGTCCGCGGCACGGGTGAAGCTGCCGGTGTCGGAGATGGTGATGAATGTCTGCAACTGGTCGAGATCGAGAGGCGCGGCCATGGTGACACCTATCATCATTGTTGATGCTAAAGATTAAAAACATTCGTTGGATAAATCAATCTACTGGTGGCAATGTCCCAACGTAAACCGAAGCAGAAGCCCTTTCGCCCGGCCGCAACTCCCAGCGGCTCCGGGGCAGGCGGCTCTTGCCCGAACGAAGGAGAACGGACATGGCCACGATCGCCCACGCCAGAGAGACGGTGCCGGCAACGCGCCCCGCTGCGTCTTCGGTCACGCGTGTCGTGAACGCCGTCTCGAATTTCCTGCGCGCCTGGAAAAACCGCCGCGAATTCTATCACCTCGGCCAGATGTCCGACACGGAGCTTGCCGATATCGGGCTGACGCGCTCGGACCTCTCCGTCGCCATCGACCTGCCTTTCGGCAGCGATCCGACGTCGCATCTCGGTGCGCTCGCCGATGCGCGCCAGCGTGAGATCGAGGTGATGGCCCGCCAGGTGGCGTGAAGCGTCAGACGCCTTTTTGAGCTAAAGCGCAGGCCTTCCATCGCCGGTTCCCCCGCCGGTCGCCTGCGACAGTGCCCGGTCTTCGTTTCGAAGGCCGGGCTTTTTTGCGGTTGCGATGAGCGGCGCGGACTGTTGCGGAACGAGCCGGCGCCTGACGAGGAGAACATCCGTCACGCAGGTTTCCGCCCGGTATGAGCAGGGCCGATAGCCCGCCCTGCGCCGATACCGTTCGGGCTATCGATACCGGTCCATACCCTTGCTGAACTGATCGAAGATCGAGCCGATGTTCTTTTCGTATTCGTCGCGCTGTTTGCGCCCCGTGTTGAACATTTCGCCGAACAGATCGTCATAGGGATTGCGCGGACGTCCCTGCTGAGGTGCCTCCTGCGGTTCGGCCTGGCGCTGGCGGGGCGCCTGCTGCTGCCCGCCCGGAATTCCCTGTCCGCCAGGAATTCCTTGTCCGCCCTGGGCGCCTTTCAGCATCTCCTCGAAGATCTTGCCGAGCGGATTGTCGCCAAACGGATTTTGTGACGGGCTTTGCTGCCGACCCTGGGGCGCCATGTCGGGCTCAGTCTCGGAGCGCCGCTGCCGTGGCTGTTGCGGCTGTTGCCCGCCAGGTGCTCCCGGCGCGCCGGGAATTCCGCCGCCAAAAATATCCTTGAGGATCTTGCCGAAGGGGTTGTCGAACGGGTCGCCCGTCTGACCGCCCGTCTGGCCCTGCCCGGGCGGCGGCGCCTGCCTCTGCTGTGGAGCCTGCTGCTGCGGCTGCCCGCCCTGCATGCCGCCTCCCATGCCGCCGCCTTGCCGCATCATCTGCTCGATGATCTCCTGCAACGGATTGCCGGAGCCGCCGAACCCCGCTGCGGCCTGTCCCGGAAAGGCCTGCCCCGGGTTCAACTGATTGGTCGACTGCTTGAACAGCCCGCCCATGATCATCGAAGCGATGACGGGCAGCATCTGCTGCAGCACGTTCTGGCCGACGCCCGTAGCCTGCGCCGCCTGTGCCGCCACCGCGCGCGACAGGTCCTTCGAGCCGAACAGGTGCCCGAGGATACCGTTGCCCTCCGCCATGCCTTGCGGCGAGAAGGCGTTCTGCGCGTCGTCGAAATATTGTGCATGGTTGCCGTTCGCCATGGCGTTGAGGAAAGCGCCCACGCCATAGGGGTCCGAGGCGTTGCGCTTCAGCCCTTGACTGAAGGCAGGCAGCAGCGCCTCTACGGCTGCTTGCGTCTGCTGCTGCGAGAGGCCGAACTGCCGCGCCAGCTGGTCCATGCCTTGACCGTTCTGCGCATTCGCCAGCATGTCGAACAGGTTCATCGTCGTCTCCTCGAAAGCTCCACGCCCCGCCGAAGCGTAGAATCTTTCAACTGACGATAGAAGCGGATTCTGGAGCGGTGTTACACTCGCCTCAAT
>JAEYXI010000137.1 GCA_023428515.1 Pseudomonadota bacterium
GCGCTGGACGATGCCGAGATCAAGTATTCGACCGTACAGAACTGGTACCCGGGCGACGCCCAGGGCAAGGGCGGCATCTACAACTTCGTCACCAAGCGCGGCGACTGCCGTGGCGCCCGCTCCAAGATCTCCTGGACGCAGGTCGAGACCGGCTCGGCTATCACCTGGAAGTATCCGTCGTGCATCCTGCGCGGCGACGACAGCCAGGGCGAGTTCTACTCGATCGCCGTGTCGAACGGCTACCAGCAGGTCGACTCCGGCACCAAGATGATCCACCTCGGCAAGAATACGAGGAGCCGCATCATCTCCAAGGGCATCGCCGCTGGCTTCTCGCAGAACACCTATCGGGGCCAGGTCTCGACGCACCGCAAGGCGACCAACGCCCGCAACTTCACCAACTGCGACAGCTTGTTGATCGGCGACCAGTGCGGCGCGCACACTGTTCCCTACATGGAAGCCAAGAACGCCACGGCAAAATTCGAGCACGAGGCGACGACGTCGAAGATCTCCGAGGACCAGAAGTTCTACGTCATGCAGCGCGGCATCCCCGAGGAGGAAGCAATCGCGCTCATCGTCAACGGCTTCGTCAAGGACGTCATCCAGCAGCTGCCGATGGAGTTCGCAGTCGAAGCGCAGAAGCTGATCGGGATCAGCCTGGAAGGAAGCGTGGGCTAACGTCGTGGCCGTCATCCTCGGGCTTGTCCCGAGGATCTGCTGCGGATGGAATTAATTGCAGGCGCTTTTGCGCAGCGGCGGTAGATCCTCGGGACAAGCCCGAGGATGACGCTCCTGCCACCTGCCGGACAACACTGACGTACGAAAGACGAAACGAATGCTTGAAATCAGAAACCTCCACGCCCGCATCGCCGACGACGGTACCGAGATCATCCGCGGGTTGAACCTCACCGTGAACAAGGGCGAGGTCGCCGCCATCATGGGCCCGAACGGCTCCGGCAAGTCGACGCTTTCCTATGTGCTCGCCGGTCGCGAGGACTACGAGGTCACCGAGGGCGACATCCTCTATGACGGCGAGTCCATCCTCGATCTCGACCCGGCGGAGCGCGCCGCCAAGGGCATCTTCCTCGCCTTCCAGTATCCGATGGAGATACCGGGCGTCGCGACGATGGAATTCCTCAAGGTCGCGATGAACGCGCAGCGCAAGGAGCGGGGCGAGGAGCCGCTCTCGATTCCTGATTTCCTGAAGCGCGTGAAGGCCGCGTCCGCCGATCTTTCCATGGACATGGCGATGCTGAAGCGTCCGCTCAATGTCGGCTTCTCCGGCGGCGAGAAGAAGCGCGCCGAGATCCTGCAGATGAAGCTTCTGGAGCCGAAGCTCTGTGTGCTCGACGAGACTGATTCCGGCCTCGACATCGACGCGCTGAAGATCGTCGCCGACGGCGTCAACGCGCTGCGCTCGCCCGACCGCGCGATGGTCGTCATCACGCACTATCAGCGGCTGCTTGAGTATATCGTGCCTGACAGCGTCCACGTTCTCTACCGGGGCCAGGTCATCAAGTCGGGCGACAAGAGCCTGGCGCTGGAACTGGAAGAGAACGGCTACGCCGGCATCATCGGCGAGGCGGCCTGAGCGAGGTGAATATGAACATCCACGCTGCACCTCAGTTGACGCCGGCCGAGACCGCGCTGGTCGACGCCTTCGGCGAGCGCCTGTCGCAGCTTCCCGGCGACGGCGCTGTCATGGTCGCCCGCGACAACGCGATCGAACAGGTCAAGGCCGGCCTGCCGACCAAGCGTATCGAGTCCTGGCACTACACCGACCTGCGCCGCCTGCTGGCCTCGGTGCCGGCCTTCGACGAGACGGCGAAAGCGGAGGCCGTCGCGCCCGTGCTCGAGGGCTCGGCTGTGCTTGCCGTCCTGAACGGCGTCTCTTCCGCGAAGACCGACAAGATCGAAGGCGTCACGGTCACGCGCGTCGCCGAAAAACTCACCGACGGCAGCTTCGCGCCCGCGCTCGACCCGCGTGGCGCCGACGATGCCGTCGCGGCGGTGAACACCGCCTTTGTGGCGGACGGCTATTTCGTCGACATCGCCGAGGGCACCGAACTCGACAAGCCCATCGAGCTGCAGAACGTGCAGGCCGGCGGCCAGACCCATGTGCGCCTGCCGGTGCGCGTCGGCGATGGCGCCAAGGCTGTTGTCGTCGAACGCCAGACTGGCACGGGTGACGCTTTCGTCAGCTCGGTCACGAATGTCACCGTCGGCGACGGCGCCGAACTCACCTGGCTGATCGTGCAGGAGCAGCCCGACGCGACAACCCATCTCGGCCAGTTCAACGCCTGGATCGGCAAAGACGCGAAACTCACCGTCTTCGTCATGAACGCCGGCGGCAAGCTCGTGCGCCAGGAGATCAACGTCGCGGCCAAGGGCGAGGGTTCGACCTTCACGCTGCGCGGCATAAATCTCCTCTCCGGCGACACGCATACTGACGTGACGATGGTGCTCGACCACGCCGTGCCGCACACCAGCTCGACCGAAGTCATCCGTAACGTCGTTACCGGCAAGGCGCGCGGCGTCTTCCAGGGCCGCATCAACGTGCACCAGTACGCGCAGAAGACCGACGCCAAGATGGCGTGCAACACGCTGCTGCTCTCCGACGATGGCGAGTTCTCCACCAAGCCTGAGCTCGAAATCTTCGCGGACGACGTCGTCTGCGGCCATGGGGCCACCGTCACCGAGATCGACCGCAACCATCTTTTCTACCTGATGGCGCGCGGCGTTGACGAGAAGACCGCGCGCGGCCTGCTGGTGAAGGCATTCGTGGCCGAAGTCATCGAGGAACTGGAGGACGAAGCCATTGTCGAGGCGCTGGAAGGCAGGCTCGACACATGGTTTGCGGAACATGGCTAGGACGGCGACAAGCCTCGACCATTGCGTCATCCACGTCTCCGACTGGGAGAAGGCGGTGGATTTCTATACGCGCGTGATCGGCGCCGAGGCTGTCCCCGCCAAGGGCGGCGGTTTTGTCTTTAGACTGGGCACCCAGCAGCTCAACGTGCATGGCCCGGACAAGAAGGGCGAGCCGCTTGCGCGCCTTCCCGTGGCGCCCGGCAACAGCGACCTCTGCTTCCGCTGGGATGGACCTATCGTCGACGCGAAGCGTCATCTCGAAGCGGAAGGCATCGTCGTGGAACTTGGGCCGATCGCCCGTTACGGCGCGAAGGGCGATGGCACCAGCGTGTATTTCCGCGATCCGGACGGGTCGCTCATGGAGTTCATCAGCTACGATGGATAAGCTTGTCGAGAGCGCTGCCTACGACGTCGAGGCGATCCGCCGCGACTTCCCGATCCTCGCGCGAGAAGTCTACGGCAAGCCGCTCGTCTACCTCGACAATGGCGCCTCCGCACAGAAGCCGCAGGCCGTGCTCGACACGATCCAGCACGCCTACGCCAACGAATACGCTAACGTCCATCGCGGCCTGCATTTCCTCTCCAACGCCGCCACTGACGCCTACGAGAAGGCGCGTGAGACGGTCCGCCGCTTCCTCAACGCGCCCAGCACTGACAACATCGTCTTCACCTCGAACACAACTGCCGCGATCAACACTGTCGCCTATGGCTTCGGCATGCCCAACATCGGCGAGGGCGACGAGATCGTCATCTCGATCATGGAGCATCACTCCAACATCGTGCCCTGGCATTTCATCAGGGAGCGGCAGGGCGCCAAGCTCGTTTGGGTGCCGGTGGACGACCAGGGCGTCTTCCACATCGAGGAATTCGAGAAGCGCCTGACTGACCGCACCAAGCTCGTCGCCATCACGCAGATGTCGAACGCGCTGGGCACCGTCACGCCGATCAAGCAGATCGTCGAGATCGCCCACGCGAAAGGTATCCCCGTGCTGGTCGACGGCAGCCAGAGCGCCGTGCATATGCCGATCGACGTGCAGGATCTCGATTGCGATTTCTTCGTCTTCACCGGCCACAAGGTCTACGGCCCCTCCGGCATCGGCGTGCTCTACGGCAAGACGGAGATGCTGGAGCGCATGCGCCCCTTCATGGGCGGCGGCGAGATGATCGAGGAGGTGACCGAGGAAAACGTCACCTACAACGCTCCCCCGCACCGCTTCGAGGCCGGCACGCCGCCGATCGTCCAGGCGATCGGGCTCGGCGCCGCCCTCGATTATATGGACAAGGTCGGGCGCGAGCGCATCGCCGCGCACGAGGCCGATCTCAAGGACTACGCGCATGAGCGCCTGCGCTCGATCAACTCGCTGCGCATCTTCGGCGACGCGCCGGGCAAAGGCGCGATTGTCTCCTTCGAGCTGCAGGGCATACACGCGCACGACGTGTCGATGGTCATCGACCGGCAGGGCGTCGCGGTTCGCGCCGGAACCCATTGCGCCCAGCCGCTGTTGAAACGTTTCGGCGTGACATCCACATGCAGGGCGTCGTTCGGCATGTATAATACGCGCGCCGAGGTGGACGCGCTGGTCGAGGCGCTGGAAAAAGCGCGAAAATTCTTCGGGTGATGGCGATGGAAGACACTAAAACCACGGCCGACGTCCCTGCGGCAGCTTCTACCGAACTTGTCGCCCCGGCTGAAACCCCGACAAACTCCAGTGCGCCGGCTGAATCCGCCCCACCCGCACAGGCATCGGCCATCCCCGCCGACGAACTGGCGCGTATCACCGATGACATCGTCTCGGCGCTGAAGACAGTCTACGACCCCGAGATCCCGGCCGACATCTACTAGCTTGGGCTGATCAACAAGATCGACATCGAGGACGACCGCATGGTCAAGATCCAGATGACGTTGACCG
>JAEYXI010000173.1 GCA_023428515.1 Pseudomonadota bacterium
GGCCGGGACCTGTTGCTTGATCTTGGCGATCGCCTCCTCGAGGTCGTCGTAGGTCTTCTCGGTAAAGGAGGTGATCTTCATGTAGCCGACGTCGTCCTCGACGCGGTATTTCACGGCCTTGACCTTGATGATGTCGCGCACCACCGTGATCTCGATCGGCTTGTCGGTGCCTTCGCGCAGGATGGTGAGCTTGATCGGCGTGTTGACCAGGCCGCGCATCTTCTCGACCGCGTCGTTGAGGGTGAGGCCACGCACCTCTTCGCCGTCGATCTGGGCGATGTAGTCGCCCGCGCGCACACCGGCCTTCGCCGCCGGCGTGTCGTCGATCGGCGTGATCACCTTGACCAGCTCGTTCTCCATCGTCACTTCGATGCCGAGGCCGCCGAACTCGCCCTTGGTCTGGACGCGCATGTCCTTGGCGGCTTCCGCGTTCATGTATGAGGAGTGCGGATCGAGCGAGGTGAGCATGCCGTTGATGGCGTTCTCGACCAGCGACTTCTCGTCAGGGGGCGTCACATATTGCGCCCGCACCCGCTCGAAGATGTCGCCGAAGATAGCGAGCTGCTTGTAGGTTTCCGAGCCCGCCGCGTTGGCGGTCGAACTTGGCGCTCCGTAGACCAGGCTCATGGCCGAGGCGCCCATCAGGGCACCCGCGAACAGAAGCGACAATTTACGTACCATTTCCTGTCCTTCCAGAGTGACGGTCCGCCCACCATGGAGACGGATCGACGGGTTTCCCATCCTTGCGGAACTCAACGTAGAGTTCCGGTACGGCATTTCCAAGGCTCTCGGCCGAGGCGCTTGCGACCCTGGCCTCACCCATCGCACCGATCGGCTCACCCGCCAGAACGGACTGGCCCGACACGACGCTGATTCTGTTCATCCCGGCCAGAACGACATGATAGCCATCGCCGGCGTTCAGGATCAAGAGTTGTCCATAAGAACGGAATGGCCCCGCATAAAGAACGCTTCCATCAGACGGCGCGGTGACGATGGAGCCCGATTGTGTCGCAACCGTGTCGCCCTGCATCACGCCGCCGTTACCGTCCTTGTCGCCGAAACGCCCGGAAAACTTGCCCGTAACCGGCAATGCGAGCTGTCCTTTGAGCGACTGGAAAGGTGCCGCTGCGGCAAGCTGATTTGCCTCGGGAACCGGCAGCGCGGCAAGCTCGTCCCTGCGCTGCTCCCGCTCGGCTTCCGCAAGGCGCGCCTTCTCCGCCTCGGTCGCCTCTTTCTCCAGCGTGGCGATCAGTTCCTTCAGGCTCTTCGCCTTGCCGGCAAGCTCTTCCGAACGCTTCTGCTCGGCGCCAAGCGCCGTCTCGTGTTCGGTCTGCAGGCGTTGCTTCTCGGCCGCAAGAAGCTCGAGCCGCTCCTTCTCGGCAAGCTGCTCGCCGAACGCTTCCGACAGCCGCGCGCGCTCGTCCTCGATCGAGGCGGCGATGCGCGACAATTCCGCGAGGTCGGCGACCAGCGCCTCCGTCTCCTTGCGTAAGCCTGGCACCACGGCGCCCAGCATGATCGCGCTGCGCACCGAGGCGAGCGCATCCTCCGGCGTGACCAGGATCGCCGGCGGCGGGTTGAGCCCCATGCGCTGCAGCGCGCCGAGCACCTCGGCCAGCACCTCGCGGCGGCCGGCAAGCGAGTCCTTAATACCGGCTTCCTGAGTCTTCAGCGCCCCGACGCGGTCGGTGATGTCCTCGATGTCCTGGCTGAGCTTGCGCTCGGTCTTGGCCGACTGGATCAGCGCGGCGGTGACCGACGCTGCATCCTTCTTGACCTCGGCGATCTCGGCGGCGAGCGTCGCCCGGCGCTCCTCCGACAGGGTGATCTCGCGCGAGACGCGCTCATATTCAGCGACCGATTCTCCGACCTTCTGCTGCTCGGGGCTCGGCTCTACCGACGCCGTCTCCTCCGCACCGGCGAAGGACTGGGCGGCGAGCATCGCGAGAGCGACGATGCAGCACCGCCAAGTCCCGCCAAATGCCATCGCTGCCGCGGCCATCGATCTTTTCGCCCTGCACATGAAACCACGACTCTATCGGCGGCTTCGTTAACGAACCATCAACCATCCCGGCCGCGTTGTGAAGAAGAACAGTGCACGCGTCCCGACGTCAGACGAAGTTGTCGGTCCTTTCGACCGCGTAGGCGATGAAGCTCTTCACCCGGACGGGCACGAAACGCTGTCGCGGATAAACGAAGTAGACCGTCGCGATCAGTGAGGAATATTCGGGCAGCACGCGCACCAGCGCCTGCTGGCCGCGCCATGCCCTGTCCATCGGCGGCGGTAGGTAACCGATGCCGAGCTCGAGGTCGATGAAGCCGCGGCTGACATGGAAATCGTTTGAGACGATTGGCGCATCGAGCTTCACCTCCACCACCTCGCCGCGAAACAGCATCTTATCTGGCAGGTTGCCGACGCCTCGGCTGAAGCCGACAAGCTGATGGTTGGCGAGGTCGTCGAGGGATTTCGGCGTGCCGTTCCGTTCGAGATAGGCTCGGCTGGCATAGAAGCCGCCCGAACCTTCGAACCATTTGCGCGCGACCAGGCTGGAATCCTGAAGCGGGCCGACGCGGATGGCGAGGTCGATGCCCTCGGCGACGAGATTGGCCTTGCGGTCCATCACCAATGCCTCAACCCTGACCGCGGGAAACGTCTGCCGATAGCCGGCGATGAGCTCCGGCAGGATGCTGCGCCCCATGACTGTCGGCGCGGTGATCCTCAGCGTGCCAGTCGGCTCCTCGTTGTCGCTCTTCAGCTCGGCTTCCGCCGTCTCGATCTCCTGCAGGGCGCTGCGGCAGCGGTCCAGATAGAGTTCGCCGGCAGGCGTCGCCCTGAGTTGTCTGGTCGTCCGGTGGATGAGCGTCGCGCCGAGCCGCTTCTCCAGCGCCGCCACCTTGGCGCTAACCGTCGTCGTCGGCATGCCGAGCAGCCGTGCGGCAGCCGCGAAGCTGCCGGCTTCCAGGACCCGGACGAAGACCGTGATCTCATCGATGCGCATTCTTCATCATGCAGAATTCTGCACAGTGAATCCAGCTTCTGCCGACTAATGCATGACGCACTTCCCCGATAGACAGCGCCTCCCGGAAGTTCGACCGCCACGCAATCACGAAAGAACCGAGATGATCTCCTGGATCGAAGCCGTCGGCTTCGCCGGCAGTTTCTTTGCCGTGCTCACCTACTGGATGCGCGACATGGTCTGGTTACGCATCGCCGCGATGCTGAGCTGTATCTTCTTCATCGCCTATGCCGCCCTCATCGGCAGCTATCCCTTGCTGGCGATGGAACTCGCGCTGCTGCCGATCAACGCCTGGCGACTGGCCGAGCTGCGCAGGAAGGCGCCCCTCCCCACGACAGCCCATTCGAGGACCTAGCAATGCTGGACAAATCAATGCCGGTCATCAGACGTGCAAGACATGACGAGATCCCCTGGATCGTCGATCTCACCAAAGCGGCGCTGGAAAGTTTTCGCGGCATCGTCCCCGACCAGCCGCTCGACCTCTACATCGACTATTCCTGCGACGGCGCCGGACGCTGGGAGGCCGGCGACGTGCTGGTCGTCGAAAGCGAGGGACGGATCGAAGGCACCGTCACCTATGCCG
>JAEYXI010000310.1 GCA_023428515.1 Pseudomonadota bacterium
TAGGTGCATCTTGCCGACGGGGTGTCGGTGGAGACCAGGCTGCTCGCGGCAGCCGACGGGGTCAAGTCGAAGCTGCGCGACATGGCCGGCATCAAGGCGGTGACCTGGGAATACGGCCAGTCGGGCATTGTCTGCACGGTCCGGCACGAGCGGCCGCACAACGGCCGCGCCGAGGAACATTTCCTGCCGGCCGGCCCGTTCGCCATCCTGCCGCTGTCGCCAGGAGAGGACGGGTCGAACCGCTCGTCGATCGTGTGGACGGAAAGGACGGCTGACGCCGAGAAGCTGGTTTCGGGCGACGAGTTGGTGTTCGAGGTGGAGCTCGAACAGCGCTTCGGGCTGAAGCTCGGCGAGATCCGGGTCGAGGGCAAGCCGCGCGCGTGGCCGCTCGGGCTGACGCTGGCGCGCGCCTTCGTAGCGCACCGCTTCGCGTTGGTGGGGGACGCCGCGCACGGCATCCACCCGATCGCCGGCCAGGGCCTCAACCTCGGCTTCAAGGATGCGGCGGCGCTCGCCGAGACGGTTGTCGAGGCGGACCGGCTTGGCCAGGACATCGGCACGCTCGACGTGCTTGAGCGCTATCAGTTGTGGCGGCGCTTCGACACGGTGCAGATGGGGATCACGACCGACGTGCTGAACCGGCTGTTCTCCAACGATTTCGGGCCGCTCCGGCAAATCCGTGACATCGGCCTCGGGATGGTCGACCGCATGCCGAGGCTGAAGGAATTCTTCATCCGCCAGGCGTCGGGCCTGACTGGCGATACGCCTCGCC
The DNA here is from genome assembly GCA_023428515.1 of Pseudomonadota bacterium. The sequence goes on from JAEYXI010000310.1 coordinate 773, forward strand.
TGCTCAAGGGCGAGGCGATCTGATCGCCTATCGTCCCGGCACCTCGTAGACCGCGCGCACTTCGATCGTGCCCCATTCGGCGATCGGGATTCCGCTTGCGATCTCCAGCGCCTCCTCGCGGCTGGCGGCATCGATCATGACGAAGCCGAGCAATTGCTCCTTGGTCTCGGCGAACGGGCCGTCGGTCGCCACTACCTTGCCGCTGCGCTTGCGGATCGTGGTCGACATCTTCACCGATTGAAGCGCCTGGGCGATAATCAGCTTGCCGGCCTTTTCGATGGATTTGTCGTAGTCGGTCGAGCGCCGGTCGAGGTCGGCGAGCCCCTCCTTGCTCAGGGCCTGGATATATTTCTCTTCGCCGTAGACGAGGCAGACATAGTTCATTGCGCTTCTCCCGTATGAGCTGTCAGCGAGGCAACCGCATCGGTATCGCCGCCGGCATAATCGAGCAGGCCGACGACGGTTGATATGATGGCAAGGGCGACAAGCAGACGATAGAGGCCTGAAAGCTGCGCTTCCGGCTCGAATGCCCGGTCATTGCCGGTTCTCCGGCCGTGCTTGCCGACTCCAGACAGCAGGTTTTGCATGGTTTTCTCCATCGGCCGCCCGATGCGGCACGAGCGGAGGACGGGGGCGGGCAATGAAGCCCGACATTTTTCCATGCGCATTTTCGATCTTTTTTCGAGTCGAAGCATGTCGGGGTCCCGCGTATAGTGCCGGCGCGCCGCGGAGTCCTCCGTTCGGCCTGCCATTCAACCCAAGGAGAAGACCATGGACCGTCACGCTACAGCCGTCTGGAGCGGCACGCTGAAGGAAGGCAAGGGCACCCTGGACACGCAGAGCGGGGCGCTGAAGGGCGTCGGCTATTCCTTCAAGGGCCGCTTCGAGGATGAGAGCGGGAAATCGGGCACCAACCCGGAAGAGCTGCTCGCCGCAGCGCATGCCGGCTGCTTCGCAATGCAGCTGTCGCATTTCCTCGCAGAGAACGGAACGCCGGCGGAAAAGCTGGACGCCAAGGCGGTGGTGACGCTGGTACCGGGAACCGGCATCACCGGCAGCGCGATCACCCTGGTCGGCACGGTGCCCGGCATCGACGCGGCGAAATTCAAGGCGCTGGCCGACAAGGCGAAGGGCGAATGCCCGGTTTCCAAGGCGCTCGGCGCCATCAACGTGTCGCTCGACGCCAAGCTCGGCTGAGTGGCCAAGGCGCGGGAGCAACGGCTTCCGCGCCCGTTCCCTGCCGGCGGTCTGCCCCGGAACTGCCCCGGAACCTGGGCGGCCATCGCGCGTTCCTGCCGACCGGCAATTGAGGGGCCACCATGGAACAGCTCGTCGAGGAATTCGCGCACCCGACCTACACCTCGTTTCCGGTGATCGTGGCGCGGCTGCTGCTTGCGGCGATCTTCGGCGCGGCGATCGGCTTCGAGCGCGAGTGGCGCAACCGGCCGGCAGGGCTTCGAACCCATGTGCTGGTCTGCGTGGCCGCCGCGACCTTCGCGATCCTGACAATCGAGATCGTCCATGCGCCGATGTTCGAGAAGGACACCGGGCGCTTCGATCCCATCCGGGTGATCGAGGCGGTGACGGCCGGCGTGGCTTTCCTGGCGGCGGGCGTCGTCATCTTCACGCGCGGCCAGGTGCATGGGCTGACGACGGGCGCCGGCTTGTGGCTCGCCGGCGCGATCGGCGTCGCCTGCGGCCTGGGGCTCTGGCAGATCGCGTTGTTCTCGACCGTGCTCGCGCTGCTCGTCCTCGTCCTGCTCTACGCCTTCGAGAACAAGATGGAGATGAACAAGGGCGAGGATTTCACGGAAGACGAGGTCGACGAGACGAGCAAGCGCGCCGTCAAGACCAAACGCGACAAGCCCAAGGAGGCGAAGCCGGCGCGGTAGACGCAAAGGCGTTGCCGGCATGATTGCCGGGGCTTCAAAAGCTTGATATGAGCCACGCCATGGAAGAGTTGTTTGGCGATCCGGCCTACAAGGGCTTCGTGCTGCAGGACAAGAAGCGCCTGCCCGCGCGCTTTTTCGCGCGCATCAGCGGCGCGCTTACCAGCCGACTTCGCTAGGCCGGCCTGACCGGCATTGCCGGAGACTTCCCGCATTTCTTCTACAATCGACGGATTTACGCAAATGAGCGCACCGCGCACCCTTTACGACAAGATTTTCGACGACCACGTCGTCCAACGCGACGAAGACGGCACCTGCCTGCTCTATATCGACCGCCATCTCGTGCACGAGGTGACCAGCCCGCAGGCCTTCGAGGGCCTGCGCATGACGGGCCGCAAGGTCCGCCATCCCGAGAAGACGCTGGCCGTGGTCGACCACAACGTGCCGACCTCGGCCGACCGCAAGCTCGGCATCAACAAGAGCGAGGAAAGCCGCATCCAGATCGCGGCGCTGGCGCAGAACGCCGCGGATTTCGGGCTCGAATATTATTCCGAGAATGATGTGCGCCAGGGCATCGTCCATATCATCGGCCCGGAGCAGGGCTTTACGCTCCCGGGCATGACGATCGTCTGCGGCGACAGCCATACTTCGACGCATGGCGCGTTCGGCGCTCTGGCGCACGGCATCGGTACCTCGGAGGTCGAGCATGTGCTCGCCACCCAGACGCTGATCCAGAAAAAGGCCAAGAATATGCTGGTGCGTGTCGACGGCCAGCTGCCGGAAGGCGTCACGGCCAAGGACATCATCCTCGCCATCATCGGCGAGATCGGCACGGCGGGCGGCACCGGCTACGTCATCGAATATGCTGGCGAGGCGATCCGCGCGCTGTCGATGGAAGGCCGGATGACCATCTGCAACATGTCGATCGAAGGTGGCGCCCGAGCCGGCCTGATCGCGCCCGACGAGACGACCTTCGCCTACGTCAAGGACAAGCCGCGCGCGCCGAAGGGCGAGGCCTGGGACATGGCGCTCGACTACTGGAAGACGCTGAAGACCGACGAAGGCGCGCATTTCGACAAGGTGATCGTGCTCGACGCCGCCAAGCTGCCGCCGATCGTCACCTGGGGCTCGTCGCCCGAGGACGTCTCCTCGGTGACGGGCGCGGTGCCCAATCCCGACGAGATCGCGGACGAGAACAAGCGCAATTCCAAGAGGCGCGCGCTCGAATATATGGGCCTCGAGCCGGGCACCAAGATGACCGACATCGCGGTCGACCGGGTCTTCATCGGCTCCTGCACCAACGGCCGCATCGAGGATCTGCGCGCCGTAGCGAAGGTGGTCGAGGGCAAGACGGTCGCTTCGAGCGTCAACGCCATGATCGTTCCGGGCTCCGGTCTGGTGAAGGAACAGGCCGAGAAGGAAGGCCTGGACAAGATCTTCATCGCTGCGGGCTTCGACTGGCGCGAACCGGGCTGCTCGATGTGCCTTGCTATGAACGACGATCGGCTCAGCCCCTATGAGCGCTGCGCTTCGACCTCGAACCGCAACTTCGAGGGCCGCCAGGGCTTCAAGGGCCGCACGCATCTGGTGTCGCCGGCAATGGCGGCGGCGGCGGCGATCGCCGGCCATTTCGTCGACATCCGCGACTGGCAGTAGGACTGTAGGACCGATTACGTTTTTTGCGGCGTCCGGAGCACTCCGGGCGCCGTTCTCATATGCGGATCAGCCGGGCCGCCTCACGAACTGGTGATAACTGTCGAGCCGGCCGGGCACTTCCTGCTCGACCACCAGAGCAAGCTTGTTCTCGTCAAATATCTTGAACCATTCATCCCATTCGACGAGCTCGTAGCCGCCGGCGTTGGTCGGCCGGTCGGCGCGGTCCTGATCCTGATAAGCCGCCTGGTCGAAGACCAGCCGCAGCATGGGCTGTGTGCCCCCGGCAGGCGACACGTCGACGATGGCAGGGAAACCCGAACGCGCCGCCGCCCAGTCGCGGATAGCCTCGTGGTCGGTGATGAGGGTGGTATCAGCCATCTGGAATCTCCTTTGCGGTTGCGAGAACGCCGGAGTCGAAGGCCGGTTCCGCTCCCCGCTTGCTTCAAATAGGCCAGCCTAACTTAACGGTATTTTTGCGCCTCGGGGGCTATGTGTCGAGCCCAGACCGCATGGGGGCGGCGCGTTCTTGGACAACCAACTTTTCATAGCGCTGCTGAACCCGGCGATTTCGCTGACGCTCGCTGCTGCGTTTCTTCTCCTTTGGCTCTATCGGAAGCGGCGCTCCCATCTCCTGATGGTCGCCGTCGCCTATACCGGCTCGGCCGTCGGCTTCATGCTGCAATATTTCGTCCTGCCCGTCGGCCTGCCGATGAGCCGGCTGTTCTCCAACCTTTCGTTCACCATTGCCGTCCTGGCGCTGGCCGGCGCGGTGATCGCGCGTTACGGGCGAAAGCCGCCGTGGGCCCAGATGAGTCTTATGGCCCTCGGCGGGATCGCGGGCTTTTCCTGGTTCATGTTCGTCGAGCCGCACCTGACCTGGCGGGTCTTCGCGATGAATTTCGCGTTCGGCGGCATTTGCCTCGTCGTGGCGGTGGAAATGAGGGCCTTGCCCGAACGCGGGGCGGTCGAGCGGATGATGATGGCGCTTGCCCTGCTGTCCGCCGCGAATTTCCTGGTGCGGCCCGTGGTCGCGATGGCGCTCTACGGATCGTATCAGTCCTATGACGGGTTCTACAGTTCGTTCTACTGGACGACTGCCGTCCTGTCGCACGCGGTGTTTTCCCTGCTCGTCGCGCTTTCACTCTTCACCGACGAGGCTTTGGTGATGATGCACAAGCTGCATTCGGATTCGCTGACCGACCCGTTGTCGGGATTGCTCAACCGACGCGGTTTCGAGGGGCGTGCCTCCGCGCTGATCGAGGCATGCGCGCAAACCAATCTGCCGGTCGCGCTGATCGTCGCCGATCTCGACCGCTTCAAGGTGCTGAACGATCGGTACGGGCACGCGGCAGGCGATTGCGTGATCGCGGAATTCGCGGCGCGGCTCAGGATGGCGGCCGGCACGCGTGCGGTTGCCGGCAGGCTCGGCGGCGAGGAGTTCGCCGTGCTTTTGCCGATGGCGGATCTGGCGGCGGCGAGGCTGCTAGCCGACGCGATCCGCACGGTATTTGCCAACACGTCCATCGAAGGGCTGCCGCCCGAGACAAGAGTGACGGCGAGCTTCGGCATCGCGGCGCGTTCCGGCGACGAAAGCCTTGCCGAACTTGCCCAGCGCGCAGACGAGGCCCTCTACCATGTCAAACGAGGAGGGCGCGACGGGGTGCGCGTGTCCTACCAGCACGTGCCCGAACCCTTGCCGTCCGTGGCTCTGCTGCAGTCGGTGTGAGGCAGTCAGTGCGAGCCCGAGATGCCTGCCGCTGCACACGCATCAACAACGAGAGGTTGATAACCTCGCTTCCATTGGCCAATATTAACCGCTTTTTCGTCGGCGCGTGATTCAATGCCTGCCGAAAGAATAGTCAGCTGATGTCGGGCGCAGGCTTCATTCTCACAATCAACATGTTCGTCGCAGGGCTGCTCGCCGCGGCGTTCATGGCCATCGCGGCCTATGACCGGCGCAGGGAATCCGCGCGCTGGCTGGCGCTCGGCTACGCGATTGGCGTCGTAAACTTCCTGCTCGAACTCATTATCGCGACTGTCGGCACGTCGACGGTGCTTGTGCTCGCTTCCTACGCCGCGCTGCTTGCGGCCTTCACGGCGTTCAATGTCGGCATCGCTCGTAAATACGCGGTGCCGGCGCCATGGACGATCATGGCAGTGATCTTCGTCGTGTCGGTCGTCGGGTGCTATTTCCTCAAGGACATGCCGAGGCAGTCCTTCGTGAGGATGCTGCTCTATCAGTCGCCCTATTTCATCATGCAGGCGATCGCCACCGGCATCGTCGCGCAGGCCAAGATACGCACTCCCGTCGATAATTTTCTCATGGTGCTGCTCGGGGGAAGCGCGTTGCAATTCCTGTCGAAGCCTTTCCTGCTAGGAACGTTCGGCGGGACGGGAGACAGCCCCGACCAGTATGCGAGGACCGAATACGCGCTCTTCTCGCAGTCTATGGGCACGATCTTCGCCATCGCCGTGGCGCTGATGCTGCTCGTGATCCTGGTGCGCGACGTTCTCGCCGAGGCCGATACAAGGTCGCAGACGGACACGCTGTCGGGACTGCTCAACCGGGGCGGCTTCGAGATCCGCGCGGCGAGGGCGCTGCTCGAGGCGGAAAGGCTCGGCGTGCCGGTTTCGCTGGTGATCTCCGACCTCGACCATTTCAAGTCGATCAACGACAATTTCGGCCATGCTGCCGGCGACGCCGTGATCGTCACATTCGCAAGCTTCCTGCGCTCGGCGATGGCAGAGCACCATGTGGCGGGGCGGGTCGGCGGCGAGGAGTTCGCCATTCTCCTGCCGGGCACCAATCTGGTCGCCGCGCGGCTTTTCGCGGAGGGCGCCAGGAATGCCTTCGGCGGGCTGACTGTCGAGGGATTGCCGGCGACGAAACGCTTCACAGCGAGCTTCGGGGTCGCGGAACGGGCAAAGGACGAGACGATCTCCGACCTCATGGGGCGCGCAGACAAGGCGCTCTACCTGGCCAAGAACAGCGGCCGTGACTGCGTGAAGATCGCGCCGCGGCCGAATGGCCGAAGAGGTGACGACACAGGCGCTGCGATCAGCCTGGTTTGAGTGTGTGCCTTGCGTCGATTATCGACGGGAAACGGGTTCCCGCCTCCTCCGGCGGAGTTGACGGGCCGGTGTCCCGGGCGGTTGCCACAGGCGTGGTGACCATGCGGTATTTCGCAAGCTCCTCCGCCGAGAAATAGTAGAGGGCCTGCGGCGGCGTATCGAGCGCATGCAGCCAGAGCGTCGGGTCGATGCCCATGTCGATGAGGTGGCGCGAGATGCGGGCCGTCGTCGCCTGGGCGTCGGACATCGCCTGGGCGGGTGCGGTGGTAGCCTGCGTTGCGGCATAGAACTGGTGCACGCCGACGGCCGCCTTGGGCCCGGCCGTCCGGGTCAGGCCGCCAGCCAGGAACAGCGGGCAGGAGGAGGCGCAGATGGCGCCGTCGGCGACTTTGGTCGCCATGCCCCTGTCGCGCACCAGCCTGGCCATCGCCATGGCGTCGTCGAGTGCGCCGCCCGGCGAGTTCAGCGAAACGGTCTTCACATATTCGCCGCGCGCCTCGATCTCGGCGGCGAACCGTGCCGCCGCTCCGGGGTCGATGCTGCCCTCGGCGGCAAGCACGCCGCCGCTCTCCAGCGTGAAGGTCATCGGCCGGCCGAGGATTTCCTCGCCTGTGGTGACGAAACGGCGAGGATCATCCGAAGGGATCGGCGCGTCGGTCTGGACGACGGGCGGCAGGACGGGGTCAGAAGGAGAGACGGGCAAGGCAGCCTCGGGCGCCCACCAGCCGTTCTCGCGCGACAGGTCGTTGAGGTCGAGCGCCAGCACGCCGATGGCGCCGAGAAGCATGCCGCGGAAGGCCCAGCGCACGACTTCGCCGTCGTCGAAGCGCGAGAGGTAGCGGATGACGATATTTCGTTTGCGCGGCGCCGTGCCGGGTAGTGTGGCCGGGATCTCGTTCACGGGTCACCCCGCTTGCGCTCGCCAAGCGTCAGCGGCGTGACGTTCTCGGCGGATCGCGATTCCGAGGGCGCAGCTTCGATGGAGGCAGGCGTCTCCTCGGCGGCGGCCAGCCTGGCGGCCGCCTGACGTCTGGCGAGCAGCGATTCATGCAGGTCGAGCGAGCGCATCATGTCGCCGGCGGTAATGCGATCGGCTTCCTCGATCTCGTCCTCGCCGCGCCGCATGGCGGCATGAACGACGCACATCACGCCGACCAGCACGGCGGGCAGGAGGTCGATGGAGATCGCGCCGGCCCAGCTCGGGATGAAGTCGCCGGCGTAGCGGATCACCGCCTCGGCCGAGGTGAGCGGCACGTAGCGGCGCTCCGGCACTTTCGGCTGGGCGAGGATCTCGCCCGCTGCTTCGGACAGCGCCTTGGACTGTGCTTCAACGGAGGTGCGGATGGTCGCCATGACCTGGTCCTGGCGACCAGCGAGGTCAGCTGAACCGCCATCGGCGACCGGGGCGATGAAGCCGACGGAGAGATCTGCCGCCGCGCGCATGACGGAGGGCGCGATGGAGGTCTGCTCCAGCGCTGAGATGACGCCGGTGAGCTTGACGGCCTCGGCGGCGAATTCGTCTGAGCGCTGCGCGATCGGACCGGGCGCGGACACCAGGGTGCGCATGGCGGCGAGGTGCGCCTGGCCCTCGGTGAAGCTGTTCTGGACCGTCTCGCGCGAGGCTTCGACGGTCGCCGCAAGCTCGTTCATCTGGGCCGACATCTGGGTGAGCAACTGCACGACGCTGCCCGATCCCGACGTGCCGGTGAGCGCGCCGGAATTCTGCTCGTCGGCGGCGAGCCGGGCGAAGCGCTCGCCGGCGCGCTGGATGTCGGGCAGCAGAGACAGCGCGCCGAGCGCGTTGCCATGCGCCTGGTCGAGGTCGGCGGTGTAGTCTTCGAGCGTGACGGCGAGATGCTGCTCGACGGCAGCGGAGCCTGCGAGTGCGGCGGCATTCAGCCAGGACGACATGGCGACGATCATCGCGCAGCCGACCGCCATGATGGCGATCAGCGACAGGCGGGATCCGCCGTCGCGCATCTCCGGCAGGAAGCGGATCAGGTAGATCCAGAAGCCGTACATGGCGACCGAGACCGACACCGAGTAGATGACGGCGGCGATGAAGACGAGGGTCGCCGACCCGTCGAGCTGCGAGCGGACGCCGAGATAGGTCTAGACGCCGCTCCCAAGCG
>JAEYXI010000348.1 GCA_023428515.1 Pseudomonadota bacterium
TTCCTTGGCCTTTCGTTAGCCGATCCGAGCCAGAATCCGAACTGCCAGCGACACCGACGGCAAGACGGCCACGAAGTCGCAGCCGGTTGTGCTGGCCGCGGCGGGCGGATAGTTTGGACACCATATCCCCGCTCCGGAGGAGGCGGGGCCATTCGAGCCGCCCGACTCCTGCCGCAAGGACGCCCTGCATTTCATGAAGGTCATCGAACGCTACATTTTCCGGCGGGCCCTGATGCTCTTCTGCGCGGCGCTGGCGTGGACGCTGGCGATCGTGTGGACGACGCAGATCCTCACCCGGATCAACCTGGTCACCGACAGCGGCCAGTCCGCCCTCTCCTTCTTCGAGATCGCGGCGCTCATCCTGCCCTCGGTGCTGCCCGTGGTGATGCCCTTCGCGGCGATCATCGCGATCGCGCAGACGCTGACGGTGATGAACAACGATTCGGAGCTGGTGGTGATCAGCGCCGCCGGCGGCTCGAAGATGACGATCATCCGCCCGGTGATGCTGCTCGCCGTGCTCGCCAGCATCGTCTCCTTCGCGATCGACAACGGCGTCGACCCCTTTGCAAGGCAACGCGGGCGAGAACTCGTGGCCGCTGCACGCGCGGACTTCCTGTCGCTGGTCATCCAGGAGGGCACGTTCCGCAAGATCGAGAACGGGCTGTTCATCCAGATCGGAGAGCGGCTGCCCGACGGACGGCTGGGCGGCATCTTCGTCGCCGATTCGCGCGTCGAGGGCACGGACCTCGTCTATTACGCGAAGACCGGCACGGTGGTCGAAAAGGGCGACGAGACCGTTCTGGTGATGCAGGACGGCGAAATCCACCGGAAGCTGCCTGGAAACGACATCTCCATCATCCGCTTCGTGTCCTACGCCTTCGACCTTTCCGTCTTCACCGCGTCGAACGGCGCGCCGAAGCTCTATCCGAAGGATCGCACGCTGCCCTACCTCTTCAACCCGGATCCCAACGACCCCGAGTTCAAGAGGAAGCCGCAATCGTTCAGGACGGAGTTGCACCGGCGATTCACCGAATGGGTCTATCCCGTTGTTTTCGCTCTGATTGCGCTTGCCGTGATCGGCAATGCGCGCTCGCATCGTGAAAGCCGGATCAATCCGCTGGTGACGGCGGTGACCATCGCGCTGGTGGCGCGCTGGGCGGGCTATTTCGCGGCGAACCAGGTGCAGGCGGCGCCGGAGCTGTGGCCGATCGTCTACCTGATCCCGCTCGGATTCTCCGCGGTGTCCATCTGGTTCATCGCCACCAACAGGACCATGGAACTGCCCGTTGCGCTGGCCGACTGGCTGATCTCGGGCCTGCGCCAGCTTGGCGACCGCATGATGTTCATGCGGTTCTGGCGGCGCGGCGACGCGCCGGAAGAGGCTGCCTGACATGGGCTGGACGCTTGGACGCTACTTCTTCTTCCGCTACGCCGCGATCACCACGTGGTATTTCCTCGGCGTCTATGCGCTGATCACGCTGATCGACTTCACCGAGTTCTCCAGCCGCACGATCGGGGTGCCGGGCTTCAGCGTCCGGCTCGCGCTCGCCATTTCGGCGCTGCGGGTGCCGATGATCATGCAGCAGGCGGTGCCCTTCATCGCACTGATCGCGGCGATCGCCACGCTGGTCTCGCTGAACCGCAAGTACGAACTGGTGATCGCCCGTTCGGCCGGCATATCCGCCTGGCAGTTCCTCTTCCCCTGCTGCCTCGGCGCGCTCATCTTCGGATTGCTGACGGTCGGCGTGCTCAACCCGCTTGCCGCGCACGCGATCTCGCGCTCGGAGATGCTGGAAACCGAGTTCCGTTCGGGCAAATCGAATGCCGTGAATGCCTTCTCGGCGCCCTGGCTCCGGCAGAAGACGGGGGACAGCGACACAATCATCGGCGCGAGGGCCGTCCTCAACCAGGGGTTGGAGCTCGCCGACGTCACTTTCTTCTCGCTCGACAAGGACGGCGACATCTTCGAAAGGCGCGACGCCGCACGGGCCTATCTGCGCGATGGCTACTGGGAATTGCACGACGTCAGGCGAATCCGCGACGGCAACCAGCTGCCCAGGCTCGAAACCGACAGGGTCGCCACGAATCTCAGGCCGGAATTCGTCCAGGAGAGGCTGGCGAGGCCCGAAACCATCCCGTTCTACGCGCTTCCCGGCAAGATCGAGGTGGCGCGCTCATTCGGCTTGAGGGCCAGCACTTTCGCCACCCAGTTCCATACGCTGATGGCGCTGCCTTTCCTGCTGGTCGCAATGACGCTGATCGCGGCGACAGTTTAGATGCGTTTTTAACGGATGGGACAGGCGGCGACGATGATTCTGGGTGGCGTGCTCGCCGGCTTTCTGCTTTATGTCGTTTCCGTACTAGTTAAAGCTTTTGGAAATGCGGGATTCGTGCCGCCTTTCATCGTAGCCTGGATACCGGTTGTGGTGGCGATGTTTTTCGGGGTAACGTTCTTGCTGTACAAGGAGGACGGTTAGTTGGGGGTCGCGGCGTCGTTGGACCGCAGATCGGCTAGGTTGACGCGCCTTCTCGGTGCGACTGCGCTTGCATGTGTCTTCGCCTCCGCCATCGTCCCCGAATCGGCCTTTTCGCAGACCGTCGCGGATATCGCGCCCAACATCCCGGCAGGCAGCGAGATGCTGCTCGAGGCCGATACGCTCATCTACGACAACAACGATGAAACCGTCACCGCGTCGGGCAGCGTTCGCATCGACTATGGCGGTAACAGGCTGGTGGCGAATCGGGTCACCTACAACCAGGGGTCGCGCCGGCTGATTGCCAGCGGCAACGTGCAGCTCGTCGACCCCGACGGCACGACCGTCTATTCGGATGAAATCGACGTCACCGACGATTTCGGCGACGGCTTCGTCAACGCGCTGCGTGTCGAAACCATCGACAAGACCTATTTCGCCGCCGAGAGCGGAGAGCGGCGCGGCGGCTTCCTGACGACGTTCAACAACGGCGTCTACACGGCCTGCGAACCCTGCGAGGAGAAGCCCGACAAGGCCCCCGTCTGGCGCATCAAGGCCAAGAAGATTATCTGGAACCAGCGAACCAAGACGGTCCGGTTCGAGAACTCGGCTTTCGAATTCCTGGGCATGCCGCTCGGCAATTTCCCGGCCTTCGAGATCGCCGATCCGACAGTGAAGCGGAAGTCCGGCTTCCTGATCCCCGGCGTCAGCTTCAAGAGCGACCTCGGCGTCGGCATTTCGATCCCCTACTACATCGCGCTCTCGCCGACCTACGACCTGACGGTGACCGGTACCGGCTACACCGAGCAGGGCTTCCTGGGCGAGGCGGAGTGGCGCCAGCGCTTCAACAACGGCGAATACAGCGTCACGATCGCCGGCATCAACCAGGCCAATCCGGACGCGTTCGACCGCAACACCGTGGATTCCGGCCCTGACGGCGATCCGAACGAATTCCGCGCCATGATGGGCACGCGGGGCCAGTTCGCGATCAATTCGCGCTGGGATTTCGGCTGGAACGTGCTGCTCCAGACCGACAAGAACTTCTCGCGGACCTACGACATCACCGGCTACGACGACCTCGTATTCCGTTCCGAAGTCTACCTGACCGGCCTGGACGACCGTAACTATTTCGACCTGCGCGGCATGAAGTTCAGCGTGCAGGAAAGCATCCTCGACAACAATCCGATCAGCGGGAACGAAAACTACGCGGCTCGCGACGACGAGCAGCCTTGGGTGCTGCCGAGCTTCGACTATTCCTACACGCCCGACGAGCCGGTGTTCGGCGGCGAGCTCAATCTCGATCTGAATGCGCGCGTCATCAGCCGCGACAAGCTGGACGTGACCTATTTCAACAACGCCCCGCCGGACACAGACATTGAAACGGTCAACGGCATCGAGAACACGTCGAGCCGCCTGACGGCGGAAGCAGAGTGGAAGCGCTCCTTCGTCTCTGACAGCGGTTTTATCCTGACTCCGCTGCTCGCCTTCCAGGCAGACACGACCCAAGTGAATTATTCGTCCGATTCGATTACCGCCATCAACGATATGGTGGCGAGCCATCCGGGCGGCGGCTGGGCGGCCGATATCCGCGACGCCTACCAGCGGCTGCTGGCGACGGCCGGGCTTGAGCTGCGCTTCCCGGTGCTCTTCGCCTCGGGGAATTCCAGCCACGTCATCGAGCCGATGGCGCAGCTCTTCGCGCGCAACGACGAGCCCTATGGCGATACGCTGGGCATGCCGAACGAGGACGCGCAGAGCTTCGTCTTCGACGCCACCTCGCTGTTCGAGCGCGACAAGTTCTCAGGATACGACCGGATCGAGGGCGGCACGCGCGCCAATGTCGGCTTCCGCTACTCGGGCGCCTTCGGCAATGGCTGGACCACCAACGGCATCGTCGGCCAGTCCTACCATCTGGCGGGCGAGAACTCCTTCGCGGGAGCGGACCTCGTCAATGTCGGCGCCTATTCCGGCCTGGAGACGGACACGTCCGACTTCGTCGGCTTGCTCGGCTTCGTCTCGCCTTTCGGCCTGTCGATGTCGGCCAGCGCACGGCTCGACGAGCAGACAATGGAAATGCGCCGCGGCGAACTGAAGGCCGGCTATGTCGGCAGCATCTTCTCGGTTTCGGCCAGATACGCCTTCATCCAGGAACAGCCGCTCTACGGCTTCGACGAGGATCGCCGCGAGATGACGCTCGGCGGGTCGGCGCGTTTTCACGAGAATTGGCGCGTATTCGGATCGGGAACCTTCGATTTCGAGAAAAGCGTGATGGTGAAGGATGCAGTCGGCTTCGCCTATGACGACGAGTGCTTCACCTACCTGATGACCTTCTCCGAAGAGCGGAACCGCACCACGAGGGAAGTGGAACAGAGCATCGGCTTCAACATAACGTTCCGCACGCTTGGCGACTTCGGATCGGCCACAAACTCGTTGTCCGACATCTAACGAGTTTGTGAGCGCGATCCTTGCCGAAAGCGGTTACTATGCTTCGCCGAAGCGGCGTTGCGGGCCATGATGCCTTGACAGGCGCCAGCCGACATTGTTTCGCCGTATAGCGAAGGCATGGAACGGCAAATCCAAAGCAAAAGTCGAGGATAGGAAGCGAACGAGATGTTTTCGATGAGGAAAGGCCTCACCTTGGCGGGCCTTGCGCTCATGATCGTGGCAGCGCCCGCCGGCCTGGTGCTGGTGACTGCGCCGGCAGCCGCCAGCGAGATCAAGGTCATCGTCAACAAGACCCCGATCACCTCCTACGACATCCAGCGCCGCGCTGCCTTCATGAAGCTGCAGCGCCGCAAGGGGAACCTGAACGAGCAGGCCGAACAGGAGATGATCGACCAGGCGCTGCGGCTGAGCGAAGCGCAGAGGCTGGGGATACGCATCACCGACGACCAGGTCGACACCGCCTACAACAACTTCGCGAAGTCGAACAAGATGACCATCAAGCAGCTCGATGGCATCATGTCCCAGTCCGGCGTAACCAAGGCGCACTTCAAGGAGTTCATCCGCGGGCAGATGAGCTGGAGCCAGGCGCTCAGCGCACGTGGACGCAGCGGCAACCGCATGTCCGAGCAGGATGTGGTGCGGCGCATGCTGCAGCAGGGCGGCGCCAAGCCGACCGCCACGGAATACATGCTCCAGCAGGTGATCTTCGTCGTGCCCGCCAGCGAGCGCGGCAAGATGGCCCAGCGCAAGCGCGAAGCGGAGGCCATGCGGTCGCGCTTCAACGGCTGCAACAACACCCGCGAGTTCGCCAAGGGTCTCCTCGACGTCACCGTGAAAGATCTCGGGCGCAAGCTCGCGCCGGAGCTTCCGCCTGATTGGGCCGAGCAGATCAAGAACACCAAGGTCGGCGGCGCGACCGCCGTGCGCGAGACACCGAGCGGCATCGAGTTCATCGGCATCTGCTCCAGCCGCGAGGTTTCCGACGATCGCGTCGCCAGGCTGACCTTCCAGACCGAGGGCTCCGAAGACGACAAGTCGGGCGAGGAGCTGAGCAAGAAATACACAGCCGAACTGCGCGAGAAGGCCCAGATCGTCAAGCGCTGACGCCGATGGGCGACCGGGGTGTCCGTGCAAGCATCGATGGGCTCCCGCCGCTGCGGGACGTCATCGAACGGCATGGGCTGCAGGCGAAGAAATCGCTCGGCCAGAACTTCCTGCTCGACCTCAACCTGACAGGCAAGGTGGCGCGCACCGCAGGTGATTTGTCTCAGACGACCGTTATCGAGGTGGGGCCAGGCCCCGGCGGGCTGACCCGTGCGCTGCTGATGCATGGCGCCCGGCGCGTGATCGCCATAGAGCGCGACGAACGCTGCCTGGCGGCGCTGGCCGAGGTGTCGGCGCACTATCCTGGCAGGCTCGAGGTCGTTCCCGGCGATGCGCTCAAGACCGATTTTTCCGTGCTTGCCGGCGGCGGTCCCGCGCGGATCGTCGCCAACCTGCCCTACAATATCGGCACGGAGCTGCTGGTGCGCTGGCTGACTGTGCCGTCGTGGCCCCCCTTCTATCAATCGATGACGCTGATGTTCCAGCGCGAGGTCGCCGAACGTATCGTCGCCAGACCGGCGACCGAGAGCTATGGAAGGCTGGGCGTGCTGGCCGGCTGGCGCACCGAAGCGAGGATCGCCTTCGACGTGCCGCCGCAGGCCTTCACGCCGCCGCCGAAGGTGACCTCGTCCGTCGTGCACCTGATCCCGCGCGAAAGCCCCCTGCCCGCCGACGTGAAGACGCTGGGACGGGTGACCGAGGCAGCCTTCGGCCAGCGCCGCAAGATGCTGAGGCAAAGCCTGAAAAGCCTCGGCGGCGAAAGGCTGCTGGAGGCCGCAGGCATAGACGGGACGAGGCGGGCAGAGACGCTCGACGTCGAAGAGTTCGTCAGGCTGGCGAACGTGGTGTGATCCGGGACGCTAGACCTTCTCGTCGAGCAGGCCGGAGACGAAGTCGAACAGGCCGGGGCGGCGGTCGCGGCGGAGGCGCTCGCTGGTGACGATGGAGCGCACCTCGTTGAAGGCCCGGTTGAGATCGTCATTGACGACGACATAGTCGTATTTGCGCCAGTGCTCGATCTCGGCCCGGGCGTTCTTCAGGCGCTGCTCGATCACCTGCGCCTGGTCCTCGGCGCGGCGCAGCAGGCGCTCCTTCAGTTCCGCCATCGACGGCGGCAGGATGAAGACCGACACGACATCGACCGGCATCTTGTCGCGCAACTGGTCGGCGCCCTGCCAATCGATGTCGAAGAGCATGTCGCGCCCTTCGGCCATCGCTATCTCGGCCGGCTCACGCGGGGTCGCGTAGAAATTGCCGTGGACTTCGGCCCATTCGAGAAAGGCATCGCTGTCGCGCAGGCGCTCGAAATCGCGCTGCGCGACGAAGTGATAATGCACGCCGTCGATCTCGCTGCCCCGGCGGGGCCGCGTCGTATAGCTGACCGAAAGCTCGAAACCCTTGTCTTCTTCCAGAAGGCTGCGCGCGATGGTCGACTTGCCGGCGCCCGAGGGCGACGACAGGACGAGCATCAGCCCCCGGCGGCGGATACGGGAACCGACATCCTTGACGGCCATCTACTACTCCAGATTCTGAACCTGCTCGCGGAACTGGTCGACGACCGCCTTCAACTCCAGCCCGATGGCGGTGACGGCGGCGGCGTTCGACTTCGAGCAGAGCGTATTCGATTCGCGGTTAAATTCCTGTGCCAGGAAATCGAGCTTGCGGCCGACCGCGCCGGCCGAGCCGAGGAGGTTGCGCGCCGAGGCGACATGCGTCTTCAGCCGGTCGATCTCCTCGCGTATGTCGGCCTTGGTGGCCAGGAAAGCCGCTTCCATATGCAATCGGCTCTCATCCAGATTGGGTGAAACATCCATCAGCAGGCGCACCTGCTCGGCGAGTTTTTCGCGGATCACGGCCGGGTCGCGCGACGGGTCGACCTCCGCCTTCAACGTCAGCGCCTCGATCGCGTCGACGTGGCCGAGAAGCAGCGCCTTCAGCGCTTCGCCTTCCGACCGGCGGGCCGCCTCGAGGTTGACCAGCGCATTTTCCAATGCCGCGAGCAGCGCGGCGTCGAGTATCGCCCGGGTTTCCTCGCTCTCGACAGGCTCGGGCAGGTCGAGCACGCCGCGCAGCGACAACAGGCCGTCGGCACTCGGCGGGGCAGCGCCGAACTGCTCCTGCAGGCGCTGCGCCAGGCCGGCGACGTCCTTCAGGAAGGCCTCGTTGACGACAGGCTGCGCCTGCAGGGCGCCGGCCTTGCCGACCGTCAGCGTCGCCTGGAAATTACCGCGCGAAAAACCCTTCTGCACCGCCTGGCGAACCGCCGGCTCCAGCCGTTCGAAGCCCTGCGGCAGGCGGAGCCGGAGTTCGACGCTCTTGCCGTTGACCGACTTGACCTCCCAGGCGATCGACACGCCGTCGTGATCGGCAACGACACGCGCGAAACCGGTCATGCTTTGCAAAGTCATGATCCTTGCACGTCCCCTATGGTCTTTTGTTGCAATCCCCGGTGGAGAAACGGTTCCCGCTTTTCCAGAAATTGCTCTTTCAACCACTTCTCACGGTGGCCTGGCTTTGTCGAGCGTTGGTGTGCGGCTCGGGGAAGGCCGCAGGGTCCTACTGGGCGGTCGTCGCGGGCGCGCCGCCGTTCTGGGCGGCTTCGGCGGCTGCCTTTTCGGCTTCCTCGCGCTGCTTCCTCTGGACGGCCCGCCAACGAGCCACGTTCTCGTTGTGCTCCTCGAGCGTCGTGGCGAAGACGTGGCCGCCGGTGCCATCGGCGACGAAATAGAGGTCGTTGGTCTTCGAGGGATTGGCGACCGCCTCCAGCGACTCGCGGCCGGGATTGGCGATCGGCCCGGGCGGCAGGCCGTTGATCGTATAGGTGTTGTAGGGCGTCGGCTTCTCGATGTCGGACTGGTAGATCGGACGGTCGGCCGGCCGACCCTTGCCGCCGACCAGGCCATAGAGAATGGTCGGGTCGGGCTGCAGCCGCATGCCCTTGTTCAGCCGGTTGATGAAGACGGCCGCGACGCGCGAGCGCTCGTCGGAGACGGCCGTCTCCTTGTCGACGCTCGAGGCGAGCGTGACGAACTCGGTGATGTCGGCGATGGGCAGGC
>JAEYXI010000300.1 GCA_023428515.1 Pseudomonadota bacterium
GCTCGGCATCGACCGCTTCGACCTGACGATCGACTGGCGCTGGTTCTCGTTCATCACCAAGCCGATGTTCTGGCTGCTCGAATGGCTCTACGTGCAGCTCGGAAACTTCGGCGTCTCGATCCTGATCCTGACCGTGATCGTGAAGGCGATCTTCTTCCCGCTCGCCAACAAGTCCTACGCCTCGATGGCGAAGATGAAGGTTGTGCAGCCGAAGATGCATGAGATCCGCGAAAAATACGCGGACGACAAGATGAAGCAGCAGCAGGCGATGATGGAGCTCTACAAGACCGAGAAGATCAATCCGGTCGCCGGCTGCTGGCCAGTGCTGATCCAGATTCCGGTCTTCATCGCGCTCTACAAGGTGCTCTACGTCACCATCGAGATGCGGCACGCGCCTTTCTTCGGCTGGATCCAGGACCTTGCCGCGCCCGATCCGACCTCGATCTTCAACCTGTTCGGCCTGCTGCCCTTCGCGGTCCCGGCCTTCCTGATGATCGGTGTCTGGCCGCTCATCATGGGCGTCACCATGTTCCTGCAGATGCGCATGAACCCGACGCCGCCCGATCCGACGCAGCAGATGATCTTCACCTGGATGCCGGTGATCTTCACCTTCATGCTGGCGTCCTTCCCGGCAGGCCTGGTCATCTACTGGGCCTGGAACAACCTGCTTTCGATCATCCAGCAGGGTGTGATCATGAAGCGCCAGGGTGCCAAGATCGAGCTCTGGGACAACCTCGCCGGCATGTTCAAGAAAAAGCCCACGCCAGCGGAGTAGCCGGCGCCCCGACTTCAGATCGCATCAAACGAATTCAGCGGTGGGCCTGTGCCCGCCGCTGAAACTTTTCAGGCGCCGTTTGCGTATCTTGTGCGCCCTGATCTCCAGGGTGTCGAGTGCCGGTTGCGGTTTTCGGCGCGGGGCATACGGTCCAACGGCTTTCCGGACGCGCATCGCTCCAGCCTCTTGCGAGAGGCGCGCCATATTCCTCGGAAACCGCCCCGGCATTGCCGGGGTCTCGCGATGTCCCTTCACGGGACCCCGGCGTCCGCCTCTGCGAATCTATGGATGCTGGCTGGTGCTTACGCCGGGATCGTGCCGCCGAGTTCGTCCTCGACATGCGCGCGGATGATCTCGTCGAACGAGCTTTCCGCCTCGAAGCCGAGCGAGATCGCCCGGCTGGCGTCGAAATTCTGCGGCCAGCCGGCGACCATCTTGGCGATCGCCTCGTCGGGCTCGTTGCGGATCAGCTTCACCGCCTTCTCCCCGGCGACGCGCCTGAGCGCCTCGATCTCTTCGCCGACGGTCGCCGAGAGACCCGGCATGCTGAGCGAGCGCTGGCTGCCGAGCGCCGTCGTGTCGAGTGCGGCGGCATGCATCAGGAAACGCACCGCCGCGCGCGGGCTGGCGAACCAGTGGCGCACGCTCTCCTTGACCGGCAGGACGGCCTCTAGCCCGGAAAGCGGTTCGCGCAATATGTTGGAGAAGAAGCCGGATGCCGCCTTGTTGGGCTTGCCCGGCCGGATCACGATGGTCGGCAGCCTTATCCCGACGCCCTCGAGGAAGCCGCGCCGCGAATAGTCGGCAAGCAGCAGCTCGCCGATCGCCTTCTGCGTGCCGTAGCTGGTGAGCGGCGTGTGATGGTGGGTGTCGCCGATCCGTTCGGGGAAGGGCGCGCCGAATACAGCTATCGAGGACGTGAAAACCAGCTTCGGCTTGTAGGGAGCCTTCTTTCCCTCCAGCCTGATCGCCTCGAGCAGTTCCCGCGTGCCATCCAGATTGACCCGGTAGCCCTTTTCGAAATCGGCCTCCGCCTCGCCCGATACGATCGCGGCGAGGTGGAAGATGAGGTCCGGCCGATCGGCGATCAGCCGTGCCGCCACGCCTTCCTCGGAAAGGTCGGCGGCCACCGTGCTGGCCTTGCCGGCGAAGCGTGCTGGAACCGCCGGTTCGACAATGTCGACCAGCGTCAGCCTTTCCACCAGCTTGCCGTTGATTTCCCCCTTGGCGACGAGCGCCTCGACCAGCTTGCGCCCGACCATTCCGGCCGCGCCGATGACAAGTACGTGCATGTCCGTCCGATTTTGTTGGTGTCAGTCTGCGTTGGTGTCGTCGGAAATTTCCGTTTGCGGACGGTCGTCGCCTTGCGCAACTTCGCCATGCCACTTGCCCGCCGCATCTTCGTACTCGATTCCCTCCGTTCTGCCAGCCACCTGCTGCTCGGCTGCAGCGATTTTCGCTGCCGCCAGCGCATCGGCATGGGAAGGAAACGTTTCCGAATAGGTGCCGCCGAGCTTGTAGGCCCAGCCTCCGTCATGCTCGACGATCTCGTAGGTGACCTTGCTCATCGCATTCTCCGCTCGTGTTCGTCCCCGACCGCCCGGTCTGATATGGAGCGCCTCGCCCTCGACGGCAATCGAAGAAACTATCCGCCGGCCGGCTCGGCCGTCCGTACGAAGCCCGCGCTGGCCGTCAGAAGCTTGCGCGTATAATCCTGCGCCACCTGCTTCGTGGCAAGGCTCGTCGCGTCGAGCGTCTCGACCTCGGCGCCATTATGCATCACCATCAGCCGTCCGCACAGATGGGTGATGATCGCGAGATCGTGGCTGACCATCAGGAAAGTCAGTTTGCGTCTCCGCCGCACCTCCTCCAGCAGGTTCAGCACTTCCGCCTGCACCGAGGCGTCGAGCGCCGATGTCGGCTCGTCGAGCAAAAGAATAGAAGGCTCGAGGATCAGCGCCCGGGCGATCGCCCCGCGCTGCCTCTGCCCGCCCGAGAGCTGGTGCGGATAGCGGAAGCGGAACCCCGAGCCGAGCCCCACCTCGTCGAGCGCCCGCACGATGCGGCGCTCCGTATCGGCGAAGCCGTGAATGGCGAGCGGCTCGAGCAGCAGGCGGTCCACCGTCTGGCGCGGATGCAGCGAGCCGTACGGATCCTGGAACACCATCTGGACCTCGCGATAGAAGGCCTTGTCGCGGCGCCGGCCAAGCGTCTTGCCGTTGACCGCGATCATACCCGCCGCCACCGGCGCCAGCCCGGCGACGGCTCTCAGCAGCGTAGATTTGCCCGATCCGGATTCGCCTACCAGCCCGAAGGATTCGCCCTGCTCGACCCGAAGGCTCGCCTCCTTCAGCGCGTAATATTGGTCGTAGACGACGCTGACGCCCTCCATCGCAAGCGCGGCCGTCACAGCGCCCACTCCGGCCTGCGGTCGAGCACCGGCAGCGGATGCCGGTCCTCGCCGATCCTCGGCATGCAGTTCAGCAGCCCGCGCGTATAGGGATGCGTGGCTTTCGAGAGTTCTGACGCCGGCAATTCCTCCACGATCCTGC
>JAEYXI010000405.1 GCA_023428515.1 Pseudomonadota bacterium
GCTCAAGGCCGTGCTCGAGGCCTTCCGCGAGAACGGCATCCGCGCCGTACCAAAACCTCTGACCGGCGATCCCGTGGCCCCTGCTGCCTGAGGCGTTCTAACCTCGCCTGTAGAGAAAATAGCGGCCCGGCCGTATGTCGTCGGGCAGCGGAAGGGGATGCAACTCGGGGTGGCTGAGCATCACCCCGCTCGCAGCGATGCCCGACGGCCGCAGCAGGTCGACGGTGAGTTGTGGCAGCCAGCGCAGGTTCAATTCGTCGAGGTCGTCATAGCCGCTGCCGATATCGGCATGCACGAGCGCGGCATTGATGCCTATGAAAGGACGCGCCGTTTCGGTGATTTCGCCGAGGATCAGGTCGCAGTCCGGCGGCAACGACTTGCGGTTCGCTTGACAGGCGCGATCGAAAGCGATGATGCGCCGGCCGGGCAGCCTTTCGCGCAGATGGTCGTAGGTACGCCCGTTGCCGAGTCCGAGTTCGATCACCGGCCCATCGCCCAACTCCATGTCGCGACAGATCATGTCGAGTATGTCGCGCTGCGCCGTCAGGCGGCGGATGAAGCTTTCGAGGCGGCTCATGGACGGCTTTCGGGGTTTGCGGACGCCGGTTGGACAAATGCCTGATAACGACGCGCCGGGCCCGCTGCAATCCCAGCCATGCCTTGGAACCTGTCTGGTGCGAAAAGCCTAGAACCGGACCTGTTCGGCGGCGACGAGGAGCGTCGCCAGGAATGCGCCCAGGAACAGTAGGTTGGCGCCTGCAATCAGCTTCAGCGCGAGCGGCGCGGCGTGGTCTGCAACGGCGATGGCGCGGTTTCGGTTCATGGACAAATGCTAGCCGGCAATTGCGCTAGAAACCGTTAATGGGCTTGCGAAAACTCAAAGCAATTCCAAGAAAAAATGGGCACGGCTTTCCATCCGGAATTGCGACGAAACAAGACATCTCGCATCAAGCCCTGGGATGCGCGGAATCGTAGATTTCGAGCAGCCTTGCCGTGTCGACGCCGGTATAGATCTGCGTCGTCGACAGGCTGGCATGGCCCAGAAGCTCCTGGATCGTGCGCAGGTCCCCGCCGCGTCCCAGGAGATGCGTCGCGAAGGAATGGCGCAGTGCATGCGGTGTCGCCGTATCCGGCAAATTGAGCGCGGAACGCAGCTTGCGCATCTCGCGCTGCACGATCGCCGGGTCGAGCGGACCGCCGCGCGCGCCGCGAAACAGCGGCCCGTCCGGATCGAGGTAATACGGGCAAAGCCTGCGATATTCGGCGACCGCCTTCTGCGCGAGCGGCAGCACCGGCGCCAGCCGTGTCTTGCCGCCCTTGCCGGTGACGCGCAGCACGCCGGCGCCCGGCATCTCGCCTGCCTTGACGGCCAGCGCCTCGGAGATACGCAGTCCGGAGCCGTAGAGCAGCGTCAGCACGGCCGCGTTGCGCGCCGCGATCCACGGCTCCTCGGCAAGCTGTTCGCCCGCAGAGACGACGCGCCGCGCGTCGGCAGCCGTCAATGGCTTCGGCAACGACTTCGGCTGCCTCGGCGCGCGCAACGCCGTCGCGCCCGCCGCATTGGCGAGTCCGCGCTTTTCGAGGAAGCGCAACAGCGAGCGGATGCCGGCGAGGCCTCGGCTCACCGTGCGCACCCCGGCGCCGCCGCTTCGCCTATGTGCGAGGAAGCCGCGCAGGTCGGCCGCGCGCAGCGACGCAATGTCGGAAAGATCAGGCGGCCCGCTATTGTGGCCGGTCATGAATTGCAGGAACTGCCTGGTATCGCGTTCATAGGCTTCGACCGTCTCCGGCGACAGACGACGCTCCTTGGCGAGCGCCGTCAGCCAGTCCTGGCGCGCTTTCTGCAGATCGGGTTTGGCCGAGATGAGGAATTCCTGCATTGGCATCGGGTGTCCGATTGGAATAAGTCAATCTTGATTCAACCAGGTTAGCAACGAGTGAAGCTGCAGAACCCCGTACAGATGGCCGTCATCGGCGCCGCCCACGGCATCAAGGGCGAGTTGCGCGTGAAGACCTTCACCGGCGACCCGCTAGCGCTCGCCGACTATGGCCCGCTCTACGCCCGAGACGGCCGCGCCTTCGAGATCGAGGACATACGTCCGGCCGGCGACGTGGTCGTCGTCCGCTTCAAGGGGCTTCGCGACCGCACGGCGGCTGAGAGGTTGACCGGCACGGAGCTTTTCGTCGACCGTTCCGTCCTGCCTCCCGAAGAGGAGGACGAGTTCTATCACGCCGACCTCGTCGGCCTCGTCGTCCGCGACGAGACCGGCAGCGATGTCGGCAAGGTGACAGCCGTGCAGAATTATGGCGGCGGCGACATCCTCGAGATCGTCTATCGCGGCCGCAAGGGCCAGCTCATCCCCTTCTCGCAAGCCGCTGTGCCGGAAATCGGCATCGCCGGCGGCTTCATCCGGATCGATACGCTCGCCGCCGGCCTCGCCGAGGATGCCGATGAAGACGGCAAGCCCGACGATCCCGGCAAATTCAATCCGAAGGCTCGAGCCCGCGGCCCGAAGGAAGCGGGCGGCAACCGATGAGCTTTCGCGCCACCGTCCTCACCCTCTACCCCGAAATGTTCCCGGGCGCGCTCGGCCTGTCGCTTGCCGGCCGCGCGCTGGAGAATGGCGCTTGGGCGCTGGAACCCGTCCAGATCCGCGAATTCGCGACCGACCGCCACCGTACCGTCGACGACACGCCGGCCGGCGGCGGCGCGGGCATGGTGATGCGCGCCGACATTCTGGCCAAGGCGATCGACCAGGCCTCGCCCTCAGGCGATCTGCGCCCGCGCCTCCTGATGAGCCCGCGCGGAAAACCCCTGACGCAGGAGCGCGTGCGCGAGCTGGCAGCCGGCCCCGGCGCCGTCATCCTCTGCGGCCGTTTCGAGGGTGTCGACCAGCGCGTCATCGACGCGCGCGCGCTCGAGGAAGTCTCGATCGGCGACTTCATCCTGTCCGGCGGCGAACCGGCCGCCCTCGTGCTTCTCGACGCCGTCGTCCGTCTCTTGCCCGGCGTCATGGGCAACGAAGCCTCGGGCGAAGAGGAGAGTTTCGAGAATGGGTTGCTCGAACACCCTCACTACACAAGACCCCAGGAATGGGAGGGGCGTCCGATCCCCGACGTTCTGACGTCAGGCAATCACGGCAAGATCGCCAAATGGCGGCGCGCCGAGGCCGAGCGCCTGACCGCCGAACGGCGGCCGGACATGTTAGCGGGAAAGATCAGCCGGTCGTGAAATAATAATAGGCGAGCAACAGGCCGACCACGATGACGAAGCCGCGCAGGATCGACTGCGGGACGCGGCGCGCCAGCCAGACGCCTGCATAGCCGCCGAGCGCCGCGCCCGGCAGCATGACGAGCGCTTCCGGCCATGCGACTACGCCGCCGAGGACGAAGACGAGGATCGCCACCGCCGCGATCACCATCGCCAGCATGTTCTTCAGCGCGTTGAGGCGGTGGTAGTCGCCGTGCTGCGTGAGGCCGAGCGTCGCCAGCATCATCACGCCCATGCCGGCGCCGAAGAAGCCGCCATAGATTGCGGTGACGAACTGGACGAGCGAGCCCGTCGCCGTGCCGACATGCGCCCGGTCGGCGTCGCGTGGAGCGGGCTTCAGCCAAGGTCCGGCGGCGAAGAGCGCCGTGGCGGCGATCAGCAGCCACGGGACGAGCGAACGAAACTCCGGATTGTCGAGGGAGAGCAATATGAGCGACCCGCCGAGCGCGCCTGCGACCGAGATGGCGCACAGCATGAGCGCGCCGCGCCAGAAGGTGCGGATGTCGTCCCAGTAGGCGAGGGTCGAGGTGACGTAGCCTGGGAACTGGGTGACCGACGACGTGGCGTTCGCCGCGATGGGCGGTACGCCGACCAGCGACATCGCGCCGAAGGTGAGGAACGTGCCGCCTCCGGCGACCGCGTTGACAGCGCTGGAGACGAAACCGGCGGCGAAAAGGAGGATTGCGTCGAACAAGGTCATGCTGCGCGCGTGTATGGATGGCTGGTTGAAGGTGCGCAAGGACAGGCATATGGTCCAGAGGCGACGTTCGCAAAAATGCGCCGTGGGGCGTGACAAGCCTGCTCTTTTGGTGTATCGCCCCGCCCGAACCGGAAGAATATTCCTCCGGACCCGTCATAAGAACGGTGAATTCGCCCCTGCTTCTTCCGGCCCCAGGCTCGGAAATGCATAGCCGAGCGGTCCTGAACTGCAAGGCGAGCGCCGGGCGCTCTGGCTGTCGAGAAGCAAGAAAGAGGACTATCCGATGGACATCATCCGTCAGCTCGAGGCCGAACAGGCCGCCAAGATCGAAGCCAAGCGCAAGCTCCCCGAATTCCAGCCGGGCGACACGGTCCGCGTCCAGGTGCGCGTCACCGAAGGTTCGCGCACCCGCGTGCAGGCCTATGAGGGCGTCGTCATCGCCCGCTCAGGCGCCGGCCTCAACGAGAATTTCACCGTCCGCAAGATTTCCTACGGCGAAGGCGTGGAGCGTGTGTTCCCGGTCTATTCGCCGCTGGTCGAGGGTGTCGAGATCGTCCGCCGCGGCAAGGTGCGCCGCGCCAAGCTCTATTACCTGCGTGATCGCCGCGGCAAGTCGGCCCGCATTTCGGAAAACACCGGCGTGCGCGCCCGCAAGCTGAACGACGCCGAGCGCGAGGCCATGCTTGCCGAGAAGGCCAAGCTCGAGGCTGAGAAGATCGCCGCAGCCGAGGCGCTGGCCGCCGAGAAGGCAGCTCAGGACGCTGCCGAAAAGGCCGCCGCCGAGAAGACCGAAGCCGCGGAATAAGGCGCACTCGCAGAGAATTCGAAAAGGCGGCTTCGGCCGCCTTTTCTTTTGCCCCGCGCTTCTGTGTCAGGCGTTGCGCGGCCGCGCTGTTTCACGCCAAGCC
>JAEYXI010000493.1 GCA_023428515.1 Pseudomonadota bacterium
CTCGTAGGCTCGGCAGATCCCGGCGCTGTCACGACCGCTGAGGAAGGACATTTCTGACTTCTTGTGCTTCACATAGGTGTCGGCGAAACCCTCGGGGAACCAGCTTCTCACCAGGGAATTGGCGGCGAACCGTTCCAGCGCGGCTTCAAGTGTTTCGGGAAGCCGCGCATAGCCTCGCGCTTTCAGCGCCGCGGCATCGAGCGTCGACAGGTCGTCCTCGGTGGCCTCGGGCGTTTCGAGGCCCTCCTCGACCCCCTGGACACCCGCATGAACCAGCGCAGCCAGTTGCAGATAGGGACTTGCCGTGCAGTCTGCGGCGCGGAACTCGAAGTTGAATTGCGATGCCTTCGCGATGTCGCTGATATCCGAAACCGGGCAGATCCTTATGGCTGCCTCCCGGTCGCGATAGCCAAGATTGTTGAAGGCGGCGCTCCAGCGATGCGGCGTCAATCTCAGATATGACACGACGCTCGGCGCCGTGATCGCCACGATGGAATCAAGATATTTCAGGATGCCGGCGACGAACTGGCCCGCTTCCTTGCTCAGGTCGTGGCGGCCGGACGGATCGTAGGTGGCCGGCTTTCCGTCGGCATCGAGGAAGCTCATGTGGATGTGAACGCCGTTTCCGATGCCGGCGGGATCGCGAAGCGGCGTGAAGGTCACCTTGCGGCCAGACAGCCGCGCAATGGTCTGGACCATCTCGCGGGTGATGAGCGAGTGGTCGGCGATGGCGACACCCGGCTGCGGCTTGATCGTCACTTCGAACTGTCCGCTTCCAAATTCCCGCAGGAATGTGTCAGGCGAGACGCCGGCTTCCCGCAGGGCGGCGAAAAGAGACTCGGCGAAGCCTCGCTCGGCGCGGAAGCCGTCCATAGAGAAGGCGCCACCGCCGTCACCCGCGTGATCCCTAAACTGGAACTCGTGCTCGAAGGCGCCAAACAGCGTCAGGCCCGCCACCTTCTCAAGACGCTCCAGTGCTCCCTGGAGAATAGAGCGCGTGCAGAACTCCCAGGGCTCGCCGCTGGTATGCCTGATATTGCCGACGACGAAGTGCTCGACCGGTTCTCCCTCGCCAAGCTCCACGCGCACGCGCGTCGAGGGATCGGGGATCAATAGGAGATCGCCAAGCGATCCGAACGGGCTCTCGCCAATCGTGTCGAAGCAGGTGATCTGCACATTGGTGGGGGTCCAGCCGACTCCTCGCTGCAGGCGTTTGTCGAACTCCGAAGCAGAGAACGCCTTGCCACGAACCTTGCCGGCCAGGTCGCTGCAGCAGGCGACGACCATCTCCTCACGCTTCATCGGGATTCCCATTGCCTTGTCCTTGTGCTTCGTCGGGCCGCGCGAGGCGAACGGCGTCCCATTCCTCGATGCGAGCTTTCGTCGCCGGCCAGTTCGATTCCGATACCTTTACGATCAGCGCCTCGACGAAAGCGAGCAGGCATACGCCCGTGTCCCAGGCCGTGCCGGCGCCGATGGGGAGCGGCACGACGATGTCTCCATCCCGGGCGATCGGCGACATCCATTTGTCGGTAATGAGCACGATCGACGCTTTGCGGCGCTCTCGGACGAGCGTGGCCAATCGCGCCAGGTCAGGCTGGTATCGGCGCACGTCGAAGAGAACGAGCACGTCCTGCTTGCGCATGCGCAGGATATCCTCCGGCCAGAGCTCGGAGTTCTGTGCGAGATGGAAGACCTTCGGCCTGATCTGCTGGAGATGCGTGGACAGGAAGCGCGCGATGCTGTCGCTGATGCGGCCACCAAGCACGAAGACGTTCCGGGAAGGATCGGCGATCAACCGGCAGACGGCTTCGAACTGCCCCGGCGGCACGGTCGCGCTCAATGTCGCGAGAAGATCGGCGAGACGCCGCGCATAGTCGCCGAGGAAATCGCTCTCCTGTATCGCGATCTCCTCGGACATCAGGTCGAGGGGCGAGCGCCGGCTCTCCTTGAGTTCCGCAATGAGCTGGCGCTGGAAGTCCTGGTAGCCGCCGAAGCCGACCTTGCTGACGAATCGCGTGATCGACGGTGCGCTGACGCCGGTGCGGCCTGCGAGTTCCTGGATCTGCTGCAGGCCGGTAAACGGATAGTCGGCCAGGATGGCGTTGGCGAGCTTGCGCTCGCTCGCCGTCAGTCGCGGCGCAACCTGCATGATCGTCGCTCTAACCGTCATCGACGAAGCTGCCTTCCCCGAACTCTCGAGTTCCCGGCGCAAATTATCCCGCTTGAAAATAATTAGTCAAACCTCCAGCCTGGATTGACTCTGATTGATTTGTTTCGTGAGATGCGTCCGCTGTCACTGGCATCGGCATGCATGGGGAATGATGCTCCAAGCTCGGCAGATATCGACGATCCTCTCCAAGGACGATCCCGACCCGGTTGAGATCGTCAATCGGACAGGCGCGTCCGAATTCGTGCTGACCTGCGAACATGCGGGGCGCGCGATCGCCGGAGGTCTCGGCGATCTCGGCGTGAGCGCAGACGACATGGATCGCCATATTGCGTGGGATATCGGCGCCGAAGGGCTGTCGCGCGCATTGGCCGTGCTGCTGGACGCACCGCTTGTCCTGCAGCGTTACAGCCGCCTCATTGTCGATTGCAATCGGCCGTTCGAAGCCGTCGATTGCTTTCCCGAGGTCAGCGACGGGACCGCCATTCCCGCAAACCGGTCGCTCTCGAACGCGGATCGGATGCAACGCTACGTGGAAATCCACGAACCTCTTCACAGGATGATTGGGGAACTGTTGGACGAGCGGGCAAAAGCCGGACGGCGGACAGTGCTGGTGTCCGTTCACAGCTTCACGCCTGTCCTGGGCGGGATCAATCGCCCCTGGCTTCTTGGGGCTCTCGCCAACCGCGATGCGAGCTTCGCACGCGCATTCCTGCAGGCCTTCGCCGCCCGGAATGCCGGCGTCAGCATAGCGTTGAACGAGCCTTACACGGTCGACGACATGTCGGACTACACCATACCCGTGCATGGCGAGCGGCGCGGGCTTGCGCATGTCCTCCTCGAGGTCCGCAACGATCAGATCGGCGATCCCCGGGGCCAGGCCCTATGGGCGCGGCTTTTGGCGGACGCCCTCGGTGATGCCTCAGACAATCTGGAAGAAGTGACGAATGTCGACTAGTTCCCCCCTCACGCGCGAAGTGCCGCTCGACCCGAAGGTCAGCGCGCTTCTGTTCATCGACGTGCAGAACTTTGCTGCGAGGCGCGATGGCGGTGAGTTCAAGGAGGTGTCTGATGCGGAGATGGCGAGCAAGTATGGCTACTACTTCGATCGCTTGAACTCGCTTGCCATTCCGAACATGCAGAAGTTGCAGGCAGCGTTCCGCGAAGCCGGCATAGAGGTGCTCTACACCACCATCGAGAGCCTGACCAAGGACGGGCGCGACCGCAGCCTGGACTACAAGATCACCGGCTTCCACGTCCCAAAAGGATCGCATGACGGCAAGGTCATCGACGAGATCGCGCCGGGAGACGACGAGATAGTACTTCCGAAGACCTCCTCGAGCGTCTTCGTCTCCACGCACATAGACTATCTGCTCCGCAACCTGGGCGTGCGGCAACTCGTCATCTCCGGCATCGTCACCGATCAATGCGTCGAGTCCGCCGTCCGTGATGCATGCGATCTCGGCTATCTGGTGACGCTGGTTCCCGATGCTTGCGCCACATACTCGCAGGAGCGGCACGACAACTCGCTCAGAACGATCAACGGCTACTGCCGCCAAATGAACACCGACGCGCTTATCGCTGAAATCAAGGGAACGCGAAAAGAATAACAGGCCCTTGTCGCCGGGCCTGAATGACCTGTTGAGGTGGCCGTCAAACTGTCCTTAACTGGTCGAAAATCGGTGGCTCGGCGGAATCAGGATGTGCCTCCGCCAGCCAACACCAGACGACAACAAAGAAACGAAAGGGGACTTGCCATGAAGAATTCGAAATTAGCCCTGTTAGGCGCGACCGCGGCTTTGCTGCTGTTCGGAGCCCATGCCCAGGCTCAGGACGACAAGATCACGATCGGCGGCGCAATGTCGCTCACCGGTGTGCAGGCGCCGCTCGACACGCCCGCGCTGAAGGGGGCGGAGGTCGCCGTCAAATATCTGAACGACAATGGCGGCCTGCTCGGCAAGCAGGTCGAACTCGTCAACATCGACGGCAAGTCCGATCCGGTGACTGTCGGCAACGTCGCGGTTGAGCTCATCGACAAGGGTGCCGACCTGATCATGGCGCCGTGCGATTTCGACTTCGGCGGACCGGCGAGCCGCGAGGCGCAATCGGCCGGGCTGGTGGGCATCTCTACCTGCGCGTCCGATCCGCTCTATTCGTCCTGGTCGCTGGGCGATAAGCAGTTCACCCTTTCGATGTGGAACACCACGATGGGTGCGGTCGCTGCGGACTACGCCTTCAAGGAGAAGGGCTGGAAGACCGCCTATGTCGTGACCGACCAGTTCATCGCCTACACCAAGTCGCTGTCGAAATATTTCGTCGAGCAGTTCAAGGCGGACGGCGGCGAGATCATCCTGGAGGACACCTACACCAACGGCGACAACAACTTCTCGGCTCAGCTCGCTCGCCTGCAGGCGCTCGGCAAGAAGCCGGACGTGATCTTCCTGTCGTCCTACGGCCAGGACATCGGTGCCATCATCCGCGCGCTGCGCGAGGTCGGCTACGACGCACCGGTGATGGGCGGCGATGCCTACGACGACCCGGCCATGCACGAGGCGCTGGGCGAAAAGCTCGGCAACAATGTGTTCTTCGTCACCCACACCTGGATGGGGCCTGAGGCGCATCCGGACATGCCGAAATTCATCGACCTCTACACGCAGATGCATGGCAGCGCGCCTGACACGTCCTTCGTCTCTACCGGATGGGACACGGTTATGATGATGGCGGAGGCGGTGAAGGCAGCAGGCAGCACCGACGGCGCGGCGGTGGCCAAGGCGCTGGAGGACGGGGAATTCAAGCTCCTCACCGGCGACCTGAATTACGGCACTGCCGAGGAGGGACATGCGCCGGACAAGGCGGCCGTCATGATCGAATTGAAGGGTGGCAAACCCACCTTCGTCGGCTGGCGTCGGCCAGAGTCGGTTCCGGCTCCTTGATGCTCTGAACACTGCTGGGGCCTTCGGGCCCCGGCAGTATAATTTGCCATGGCGACAAGATCACTCATAGCGGCCGACGTGTCGGTCGAATTCTCCGGCTTGAGCGCGCTGGACCGGGTCAGCCTGTCCGTATCTCCCGGCGAGATCGTCGGTCTGATCGGCCCCAACGGTTCGGGCAAGACGACGCTCGTCAATGCGATCACCGGTCAGGTCCCCCTTGCTGGCGGCAGCGTTATCCTCGGCGCCGAGCAGATTTCGGGACTTCGCCCCCGCGACATTGCACTGAAAGGCATCAGCCGGTCGTTTCAGATCGTCAGGCTTTTCAACAACATGACGGTGATCGAGAACATAGAGGCTTCCGCGCTGGCGCAGGGAGCTGGCCTGCGCTCCGCGCGCGAGAAGGCGGATGCGCTGATCGCCGAGTTCGGACTCTCTGGAAAGGCGGAGGAATTGGCGAGCAGCCTTAGTTACGGCGACAAGCGGCGCGTGGAGATGGCGCGCGCGCTGGCCGCGGACCCTGCCTTTCTCCTGCTCGACGAACCTGCGGCGGGCATGAACGAGGCCGAGTCGGAGGCGCTTCTGCACATCCTCGCCGAGTTGCCGCGGAACCGCGGCCTCGGCCTTCTCATCATCGACCATGACATGCCGCTGATCATGCGCCTGTGCAATCGCCTGCACGTCCTGGCCTCGGGGCGGACGATTGCCGAGGGGGCGGCCGAGGATGTCAGGAAAAATCCGGCAGTGATCGAGGCCTATCTCGGCTCGGGAGCATCCCGTGCTTGAGGTCAGTGAATTGGGCGTCCGCTACGGCGCCATCCGCGCGGTGCACGACGTGTCCCTGCAGGCAGGCAAGGGGGAACTGATTGCCATCCTTGGCGCCAATGGCGCCGGCAAGTCCTCGACGCTCAAATGCATCGCCGGAGCGCTGAAGGCATCCGCTGGAGCGATCCGGCTCGACGGCCATGACGTTACCTCGGCCAAGCCCGAGCAGATGGTCCGCCTCGGCGTCGCGATGGTGCCGGAAACCCGCGATGTGTTCCCGGATCTCACGGTTTCGGAAAACCTCACCCTGGGCAGCTACATCCATCGCAGGAACCGTGCGGATGTCGAGTCGACCCGCGAAAGGATGCTCGGCCTATTTCCGCGGCTGCGCGAACGGGCACGTCAGGCGGCCGGTACCCTGTCGGGTGGCGAGCAGCAGATGCTGGTGATCGCCCGCGCTCTGATGTCCCGCCCCAAGCTGCTCCTGCTCGACGAGCCGTCGCTTGGCCTTGCGCCCGTTGTCGTCGACACGATCTTCGAGATGATCGCCGAACTGAAGCGCTCCGGCCTCACGATCGTTCTGGTCGAGCAGAACGCCGCCAAGGCGCTTTCAGTCGCCGACAGGGCCTATGTGATGCGGCTCGGCAGGATCGCCGCCGAAGGTCCGGCCGCCGAAATCGCCGCGAACACCGATCTCGGCGCGCTCTATCTCGGAGGCTGAACGTGACTTTCACCGTCCAGTTCCTGATCGACGTCCTCAGCCTCGGTGGCGCCTATGCGCTGATGGCGCTCGGCCTCGTCATCGTCTACGGCATCCTGCGGCTCGTGAATTTCGCCTATGGCGAACTCATCATGGTGGCCGGCTACACCATGTTCCTGATGAACGGGTCCGGCGCTCCATGGCTCATCATGGCCCTGGTTGCGGTCGCCATGGCAGTGGCGGCCGGCATCGCAACCGACTATGTCGCCTTCCGCCCGGTACGCGCCAAGTCCGTCACGGCGGTGCTGATCACCTCCTTCGCCTTCTCCACGCTACTGCAAAACGCCGCTCTGCTGTTCATCTCGCCACGCCCCCGGCCGGTGCCGCTGCCGGAAATCTTCTCGCAGACGGTGACGATCCTCGGCGCGGTGACGCCATTGCGCAATCTGATCACCATAGCGGCGGCCGTAATCCTCCTCGCGCTGTTCGCCTGGATGATGAGGAGCACCGTGCTCGGCATCGCGATGCGGGCGGCGGCAACCAACTTCACCATGGCGCGCATGCTCGGCGTGCCAGCCAATCTGATCATCTCATCGGCCTTCGCGATCAGCGGCCTTCTCGGCGGCGTGGTCGGAATCCTCTGGATCGGCCGCATCGGGACTGTCGTTCCCGGCATTGGTCTCGAACCGCTGCTGGTCGCCTTCATCGCGACGGTGATCGGAGGCATGCGCTCGATGCAGGGGGCGGTGATCGGCGGCTTCCTGCTCGCGCTGATCGACACCACCCTCAACTACACGCTTCCGCAGGACCTGCTGAAGTTCCGCGACGCCTTCACCTTCAGCCTGGTCATCCTGATCCTGTTGTGGCGGCCCGACGGGCTGATCAAAGGTCCAGCCTCGGGTCAGAGGACGTGAGCGACATGAAGCGCCATTTGCTCACTCTCGCCGTGCTTGGCGGCCTTATCGCCCTGCTGGTGCTGCTCAACGCGATATTCGGCATACGGCTCTACGACCGGATCGCGACCAATCTGTGCATCTCGCTGGTGCTGGTCCTCGGCCTACAGGTGTTCATGGGCAATTCCGGCATCCTTTCCTTCGCCCATATCGGCTTCATGGGAATCGGCGCCTACGTCTCGGCGGTGCTGACGATACCGGCACAGATGAAGGGGATGGCGCTGCCGGACCTCTATCCCTTCCTCGAGGGCGTGGAGTTGTCGCCGTATCTGGCGATTGCAGCGGGCGGCATCGTCGCGGCGCTGGTCGCGGCCGCCGTTTCCTATCCATTGATGCGGCTTTCCGATGCCGCCGCGGTCATCACGTCCTTCGCACTCCTGGTCGTGCTCTACACGGTGATGACGCATTGGAGCGCGCTGACCAACGGACCGCGCACCCTGTTCGGGCTGCCGAAGGCCACCGACCTGTCGCTTGCGGCGATCGTCGCGGCCATCGCGCTTGTGGCCGCCCTTGCCTTCAAGGAGTCGAGAACCGGCCGCCTCTTGCGTGCGAGCCGCGACGACGAGACAGCGGCCGCCGCGATGGGTGCCCATATCCCGGTTCTGCGCTGGAAGGCGTTTGTCCTGGCAGCATTGTTCGCCGGTGTCGGAGGAGCGCTGTGGGGACATTTCATTACCTCCTTCTCGCCCAAGGCTTTCTATCTCCGGGAGACCTTCCTGATCCTCAGCATGCTGGTGATCGGCGGCACCAATACGGTGACCGGGGCCGTGGTCGGCACCTTCGTGGTGACGCTTGCCTATGAGGGTCTTCGCGGGTTCGAAGGCGTGCTCAACGAAGCCAAGATCATGGCCGAACCGGTCGTCGGGCTTACCGAGATCGTGCTGGCTCTCTCCATGATCGCCGTGCTGGCGCTCCGGCCGGGCGGCATGTTCCCGACACGCGAGGTCGGCGCCCTGTTCGGGCGCCGCAGGAAGAAGCAGGAGAAGCCGGGATGAACTGGAAGACCGCTTACCGTTCCTTTTATTACGCGAATGCAGAGGAGCCTGCGGACATCCGGCTTGTTCCGGAGACGACAGCCCTGCTCGTCATCGACATCCAGAACACCTATCTCGCCGACAAGGATACGCCCGAGGAGACGCAGCGTTGGCAGCCTTTCTTCAAGCGGATGCGGGAGACCGTGATCCCCAACACAGCGCGGCTGATCGCCGAATGCCGCTCTCGTGGCGTCGAGGTGATCTATGCGCGCATAGCCTGCCTCAAGGCAGACGGGCGCGACCGCTCGCTCAGCCAGAAAAAGCCGGGCTTCAACTATCTGCTCCTTCCGAAGGACCTGGAGGAGGGGCAGGTGGTGCCTGAACTGGCGCCCCTTGAAGACGACATAACCATCATCAAGACGACCGACAGCGCGCTCACGGGGACCAATTTGCGGCTGATCCTGCACAATATGGGGATCAAGGACGTGATCTGCGCCGGCATCTTCACGGACCAGTGCGTGTCCTCGACCGTGCGCAGCCTTGCCGACGAGAGTTTTGGGGTCGTCGTCGTCGACGACTGCACGGCCGCAGCCACGATGGAACTCCACCGGCACGAACTCGAGATCATCAACATGATCTATTGCCACGTCGCGCAGCTCGACGAGGTGACCGGCTTCTTCGAGTGACGGCGATGAAGGATAGCGGCGCAACGAACGTCTACGAGAGGGACCTAGCCGCCCTTTCGCAGATGTCCCACCTCCGCTTCTTTCCATTGGCGGCCGTGGGTGGCAGCGGCGCGTTCCTGGACAATGAGGATGGAAGGCGCTTGCTCGACTTCTCCGCCTCGTGGGGCGCCGCGGCGCTCGGCCATTCGCACCCTGCGGTGCGCAATGCGGTCGACGCCGCGCTTTCGAACCAGGCCGGCGCCAGCGTCCTCTCTTCGGCCAACCTGCCCTCCGTCAGGCTCGCCGAAAAGCTGCTGTCGATTGTACCCAAGCGGGCAGCCGGTCGGGTTTGGCTCGGGCACTCCGGTTCCGATGCCAACGAGACGGTCGCGCGTGCGGTGGTGTCGGCAACCGGACGGCCGAGGATCCTCGCTTTCCAGGGCGCCTATCATGGCGGAACCACCGGCTCCATGGCGGTATCCGGCCATCCGGTCCAGCAGAGTGTCCCCAAAGCGCGGGGCCTGACACTCGTCCCATACCCGGATTCATATCGTCATGGTGGCGAGGCCGAAGCCGAACGCACCGCCCTGGAGCACATCCGAAAGCTTTTCGCCGGCTCCGTGCCGCCCGGCGAAGTAGCGGCCTTCTTCATAGAGCCGATCCAGTCGGATGGCGGCATGCTTGTTCCCCCGGCCAATTTCTTCCGCGAGATCGAGAAGCTTTGCCGGCAGCATGGCATCCTTCTCGTCTGTGACGAGGTCAAGGTCGGACTGGGGCGCAGCGGAAAGCTGCATGCGTTCGAGCATCTCGGCATCGAGCCCGACATCGTCGTCTTCGGAAAAGGCCTGGGCGGCGGACTTCCAATCTCGGCGGCGGTCGGCCCCGAGGCGGTGATGAACCATCAGTCCGCCTTCTCGTTCCAGACGGTTCACGGCAATCCCGTGTGCGCGGCAGCCGCATCCGCGGTGCTCGAAACGATCGAGACGGACGCACTCGCCGAAAATGCGGAGCGCACGGGCGCGTATCTGATCGAAGGCCTCAACCGGCTCAAGCAGAAGCATGAGATCATCGGTGATGTCCGTGGACGCGGCCTTGCGATCGGAGTGGAGC
>JAEYXI010000535.1 GCA_023428515.1 Pseudomonadota bacterium
AAGCTGGACTGCGCGCCGCGATCGAGCCGGCGATGGCGGCTCTGCCGAAAGATGCGTGGCTGCGCGGCGGCGGCTGGAGCGTGGCGGTCTACAAAGAGCCGAGCGCGGCCGTCCTCGACAAGATCACCGGCGACCGCCCGGCATGGTTCGAGGATGTGGACGGGCATTCGGGCTGGGCCAATTCGGCGGCGCTGAAGGCGGCCGGCATCGACGCCAGCACCAAGGACCCTGAGGGCGGCCGTATCGACAGGGATGCGCAAGGCAATCCGACCGGCATGCTGCGAGAGAACGCGATGGCGCTGGTTGCCGGCCTCCTGCCCGACTATCCGGACAGCCAGGTCGATGCAGGACTGGAGAAGGCGCAGGCGGAGGCGATCGGCTACGGCATCACGGCGATCATCGACCCGTCGACCGAGGAATGGATGCTGAAGGGCTACCAGCGCGCCGACGCGGCGGAGAAGCTCAAGCTGCGCGTCGAAGCAGCTGTGAAGGTGGAAGCGGGCAACGAGTCGCCCGCGGGCAGCGTGATCAAGCTGAAGAATACCTATACGGGGCCACATCTCGAGGTGACCTCGGTGAAGCTCTTCGTCGACGGCGTGATAGAGACAGGCACGGCGGCGCTGCTCGAAGCCTATGTCGGCTCCAACTCTTCGGGCGACTTGCTGTTCACGCAGGAGCAGTTGAACGAGGTGGCGATCGCAGCGGATGCAGTCGACCTGCAGCTCCATGCGCACGCGATCGGCGACCGCGCCGTGCGCGCCACGCTCGACGCCTATGAGGCCGCGCAGAAGGCGAACGGCAAGCGCGACAGCCGCCACCAGATCACGCATCTGGAGCTGGTCGACCCGGCCGATGTCCCGCGCTTCAAGGAACTCGGCGTGATCGCCAACATCCAGGCGCTGTGGGCCTATCCGGACACCTACATCGTCGATCTGACGCAGCCGAAGATCGGGCCGGAGCGCTCCGAATGGCTCTATCCGTTCGGCGCGCTGAAGCAGGCGGGCGCCGTGCTGGCAGGCTCGAGCGACTGGAGCGTGTCGTCGATGAACCCGCTGGAGGCGATCCAGACCGGCGTGACCCGGCAGGATATCGCGGACCCCAATGGCGCCGTGCTGACGCCGCAGCACAAGCTCGACGTGATGGACATGCTGCGCGCCTATACGGTGAACGGCGCTTATGCGGCCTTCGACGAGGAGGAGTCGGGCACGCTGACCAAAGGAAAGCGCGCCGACGTGGTGGTGCTCGACAAGGACGTCACCAAGATCGCGCGGACCGACATCGCGACTGCCAAGGTACTGCTGACGCTGATCGACGGCGAGCCGGCGCATGAAGGCGAGGGGCTGCCGAAGCCGACGGGGCCTTAGCGCCGCCGGCTTGGCGTTTACGGGTTGAGCTAGTTCACCGCATGGAAGCGGACTTCGCCCTCGTGCAGGAAGCAGGCCTTGCTGAAGAGCGAGAGGTCGAGCGGGTTGGGCAGACGGATGTCTGCGATGTCGGGGCAGGGCTTGGCTGACGGATCGAACGAGCGGTCGATCTGCGAGATGAAGACGAGGATCAGGTCCCGATCCCGGGCGAAGAGTTTTAGCGCGCGAACCTGCGCGTTCAGGTCCGGGTTCTCGCGCCTCTGGTCGAGCAGTTGCAGGTAGTCGACGACCGCCAGCGTGCCACGGGGTGCAGCGGCCAGTCTTTGAGCGATGTAGTCCGCGCTGATCAAGTCGGAGGTGTCGAACTCGAAGAGCCCGCCGAAAAGGGCCATGTCGGTGCCGAGGGCACGGAAGCGACCGGCGATGTCTTTTTCCGTGTATTCGAGCGTGAAGAAGACGCTCTGGCTGCCTGATTTCATAGCTTCCACGGCAAGCCCCAGGCTGAGCAACGTCTTGCCGTGACCAGGGCGTGCGCCGATCAGGACGAGATCGCCGGGCGCAAGCTGAGTGAAAAGCCGCGCGGCAGGCGACGCGGCGGACAGCCTGGCGGAGAGCAGGCTCCAGCTTGTAAAACCTTCGCGTGCGGCGACGCGGTCGAGCGCGGCGTGGAGCGGAATGGCTTCCTGGCGGGACATGAGCCTGGCCTGGCGCTTCAGGCGATGGACGGGTGCGGACAGTTTCATCGAAAAGCCTCCTGATGCGAGCGGTGTTCGCAATCCCTCCTCATGCGTGCGCTCGAACAGTGGGTTCGACGATGGACAAGCCCCGCATGAAGGATGCTTTCCCTGACGGAGGGAGGAGGCACGGGCCGTGCCGGAATCAGATGATAGCGCAAAGGTCGCCGGGCGGAAATCGCGGCTTATGCCGGGATGTCATTCCCGCTTCCTGCCGGGCATGAGCGGGTAGCCGCGCCAGCGCGTGACGAAATTCATGAAGGCAAAGACAGGCTCGTGCGGCAAGGCGCGCATGAATTTCATCGCCCATGTCAGGCGCCAGGGGAAGGTGGTCTCAT
Organism: Pseudomonadota bacterium; assembly: GCA_023428515.1. The sequence goes on from JAEYXI010000535.1 coordinate 2,437, forward strand.
AGCCACCCGAGCGGATCGCCTTCACTATGCGTTGCGAGGCCTTCCGGACGGGCATGAGCGCGGGCATCAAATGCTTGTTCTTGGCGGCGAGCGCCGTATCGACGAAGCCCGGATTGATGATCTGGATGCGAATGTTCATCTTCTGGAAGTCGTAGCGCAGCGCATCGGCCATGTTGTTCAGCGCCGCTTTGGTGGCGCCGTAGGCGGCAAGCGTCGGCCAGCCGAAATAGGCGGTCACCGAGCCGATCAGCACGACATGGCCGCGGCCGCGCTTCTGCATGCGGGCAACCGTCGGGACGAGCCCATTCAACACGCCGAAGAGGTTGACCTCGTAGGTCTTGCGGAAGTTGGCGAGATCGAGCGCTTCGCCATGCATCGGGATGTAGATACCAGCGTTGAAGATGGCGAGCGCGATTGGACCGGCTTCCTTCTCGATGGCATCAACCGTCGCGGCCATGCCTGTTTCGTCGGTGACGTCGCAATAGAAGGGCAGGATCTTCCCCGACAGGCCGCCGGCCGCCTTGATGACCGGCTCGATAGGGTCTTCCGGGCGTGAGGTAACCGCGACCGTCCACCCGTCGCGCGCGAGGTCAAGCGCCAGCTGGCGGCCCATGCCGGTGCCGCCGCCGGTTATCCAGGCGATTCCATGCTTTGGATCGGCCCTGTAGATCGCCATGTCCTGCCCAAAGTTTGTTGCCCTGCACACGTCCTTACGCACGGCGTCGACGAAAGCAATCCCGCCGTTCGACCAGATACGACCCTAGCGCACAGATGTCAGTCGAGGGAAGGCAGCGCGCCCGGACCGTTCGGCCAGGGAATTTCTTTGCTTGAAAGGCACGGCGGCGGTTTCTAGAACCGGGTCGGCCCATCGAGGCCACGGGTAATAAAGGGAATTTCTTCATGCAGCGTTCGGTGATCGACACGATCGGCAACACGCCGCTGGTTCGGCTGAAGCGTGCCTCGGAGGAGACGGGTTGCGAGATTCTCGGCAAGGCCGAGTTCATGAACCCGGGCCAGTCGGTGAAGGACCGCGCGGGGTTGTTCATCATAAGGGACGCCGAAGCGAAGGGCCTGCTGAGGCCGGGCGGCGTGATCGTCGAGGGCACGGCCGGCAATACCGGCATCGGGCTGACGGTGGTCGCCAAGGCGCTCGGCTACCGCACGGTGATCGTCATCCCCGACACGCAGAGCCAGGAGAAGAAGGACGCGCTGCGGGTGCTGGGAGCCGAACTGATCGAGGTTCCGGCGGTGCCCTACAAGAACCCGAACAATTACGTGAAGGTGTCGGGCAGGCTTGCCGAGCAACTGGCGAAGAGCGAACCGAACGGCGCGATCTGGGCCAACCAGTTCGACAACGTCGCCAACCGGGACGGCCATATCCGCACCACGGCGCAGGAAATCTGGGAACAGACCGATGGCAAGGTCGACGGCTTCGTGTCGGCGGTCGGCACCGGCGGTACGCTTGCGGGCGTTGCTGCGGGGCTGAAGGAGAAGAGCAATGCGGTGAAGATCGCGCTCGCCGACCCGCTGGGCGCGGCTCTCTTCAGCTTCTACACCGAAGGCGTGCTGAAGGCGGAAGGGTCGTCGATCACCGAGGGAATCGGGCAGGGGCGTATCACCGCGAACCTCGAAGGGTTTACGCCCGATTTTTCGTGGCAGGTTCCCGACGAGGAAGCGTTGCCGATCGTCTTCGACCTAGTGCAGGAGGAGGGCATGTGTCTGGGCGGCTCGACCGGCATCAACATCGCCGGTGCGATCCGGCTGGCGAAGGAACTCGGGCCGGGGCACACGATCGTGACGATCCTCTGCGACTACGGCACGCGCTACCAGTCGAAGTTGTTCAATCCGGAGTTCCTGCGCACAAAGAACCTGCCGGTGCCGTTCTGGATGGACCGCACGCCGGAGATTTCCGTGCCCTATGAGAAGGCCGACTGATGGCCTTCAAGACCGATGCGCTGTTCCGCGAGGAAGGTTATCTCGCGGAAGCGGAAGCCGAGGTCGTCGCGATCAACGATCGTGGCGGCATCATCCTGGACCGGACGGTGTTCTACGCCACCTCAGGCGGTCAGCCAGGCGACACGGGCCGGCTGACGCTCGCCGATGGGCGTGCCGTCGACATCGCAGCGACCATCACCGGCGAGACCAAGGACGAGATCATCCACGTGCCGGCTGCGGATGCCGGGCTGAAGCCGGGCGACCGAGTGAAGCTTGCAATCGACTGGGAACGGCGGCTGAAGCTGATGCGCATGCACACGGCCTGCCATCTGCTGACGGTCGTCTGCCCGTTCCCGATTACAGGTGCGGCGGTGTCGGAGGACGACAGCCGCGTCGACTTCGACCTGCCTGATGCCGGCTACACCAAGGAGGATGTCACGGCGAAGCTGATGGAACTGGTGCGGGCCGATCATCCGGTGTCGACGCGATGGATCACCGACGAGGAACTGGCCGCCAACCCGACGCTGGTGAAGTCGAAGAATGTGCGGCCGCCGTCAGGCACCGGGCGGATCCGACTGGTGCTGATCGGCGCGGACGGCTCGGTCGACAGCCAGCCCTGCGGCGGCACGCATGTGCGCTCGACGGGCGAGGTCGGTGAAATACACATCGGCAAGATCGAGAAGAAGGGCCGCGAGAACCGGCGCTTCCGGATAAGATTCGGACCGGCGCCGGCGCAATAGCCTGCACGGAGCATTCCAGTTTTGCCGGCGGCGCGCTATGGAAGGGCGTGCCGCATATCGGAGGAAAGCATGGCCGGGACGGGAGCCTTCACCATTGACGCGGACTGGCTCGAGAAGCGGCTCGGTACGCCGGGCCTCTCGATCGTGGACGCTTCCTGGTACCTGCCGGCGCAGAAACGCGACGCGCGCGCTGAATACGAGACCGCGCATATTCCCGGTGCTGTATTCTTCGACCAGGACGCCGTGGTCGATCCGGACTCGACACTTCCACACACGCTGCCCGACCCGGCGACCTTCGCCCGTCATGTCGGGCCAATGGGCATTTCGGCCGACGACACGATCGTGGTCTATGACGGGCCGGGGATGTTCTCGGCGCCGCGCGTGTGGTGGATGTTCCGCACGATGGGCGTCTTCCAGGTCTACGTGCTCGACGGCGGCTTCGACCGATGGAAGACGGAGGGGCGGCCGGTGACGGCAGAGCAGACGAAGGTCGCGCCCAATATCTTCCATGTCGACTTCGACGCGTCGCGCGTCGCCTCGCTGGACGACATGAAGACCATTGTGGCGAGCGGCGAAAGCCAGATTGCCGACGCCCGGCCTGCCGGCCGCTTCACCGGCGACGAGCCGGAGCCTAGAGCCGGCGTGCGTGGCGGCCATATGCCTGGCGCGAAGAGCCTGCCCGCCTCGACGCTGTCGAAGGACGGCAAATTGTTGCCTCCCGAAGAACTGAAGAAGCGCTTCGATGAGGCCGGCATCGATCTCTCGAAGCCGGTGGTTACGTCCTGCGGCTCGGGCATCACGGCGGCGGTGATCACGCTTGCGCTGGAGACGCTGGGACACTCCGCCAACCGGCTTTATGACGGCTCATGGACGGAATGGGGCAGCCGCTCCGACACGCCGGTTGCAAAAGGCAAATGAGCATGGACGCAGCAGCCGAGCGGCTTGAGCCGATCCAGGTGACAGTGACCTTCCTGGAGATGAAACGGCCGCCCGTGAGTTATGCGCATGTGCCGATGAACCGCAATGTCGCGCTGATCAGGGCGCACGACATGCCGCTGCACTTCTACCGCTACCTGATGGACCGGGTGGGGCGCAAATGGCAGTGGGTCAACGCGCTGCGCATGAGCGACGAGGAGTTGGCGAAGAAAATCCACAAACCCGGCCGCGACATCAGGGTGCTTTACCTCGACGGCGCGCCGGCCGGTTTCTTCGACATCAACCCGCACCAGCCCGACGAGACCGAGATCGCCTATTTCGGCATGATGGAGCATGCGACGGGCCTCGGGCTTGGGCGCTGGTTCCTGGGCGCGGCGATCGAGGCGGCATGGGCGACCGAGCCGAAGCAGATCGTGGTGCAGACCTGCACGCTCGACCATCCGGCCGCGCTGCCGCTCTACCAGAAGCTCGGCTTCTCGCCGGTCGGACAGAAGCGCGAGGACGTGCGACCGCTGCCCTTCGAGGAGCGCTCCGCCAGCGTGATGAGATAGATGCCCAAGTGAACCGGCCGTTCAGCGTGGATTAAGCTTCATTTCGCCATGTTCGCGGCGAGTTGATCGCGGGCAATCGCCCGCAGCACGAGGAGCAGACGAATGTTGACCCGCCGCCAGTTCACCGCAACCGCGCTCGCACTTCTCGCCTTCCCGTCGCTTGCAGCAGCGCAGGACGCGATGCCGTCGGCAACCCAGATCGAGCGGCAGCTCGATGCGGCGCCGAAGAAAAGGGTCCGACCGGAGGACCGGGTCACGGTGCGCGAGTTCAAGCGCCGGCCGGAACTGCGCCGCATGGCTCCGTCTATCGACATCCAGTCGATCAACTTCGCCTTCGGCTCGGCGGAAATACCGCGTTCGCAGTACCGCAAGGTCGAGAACATCGCCGATGCGCTGGAACAGTTGCTACGCAGGCGTCCGCGCACCAAGGTGCTGATCGAGGGCCATACCGACGCGGTTGGGTCGGCGGCCTCGAATCTCGCGCTCTCGGAACGCCGCGCAGAATCGCTGAAGCGGACGCTGGTCAACGAATTCGGTATACCGCGCAGGGCGCTCGAGACGGTTGGCTACGGCGAGGAGTTCCTGCTGGTGCCGACCCAGAACGAGAACTGGCGCAACCGCCGTGTGACTCTGAGGCGCGTCGACGATTTCCTGAGGGACTAGGCGGCCAACCTCAGCTTATTTGCAGCAGGCGTTTCGATCGGATCTTGGGGCGCAAGAGAGGCCGATGCTCCCTCGGGCAGGCTGACCCCTGGCCCAGCCAACGGTTCTTGAAACGCGGCGGTGCGATCCGTATCGATGGATGACATCGGCGGGCGAGGCGAGGAGGAATTTGTCATGGCGATCAGAGTGGTGATGGCGGGTGCGACGGGATGGGTCGGGCGGGCGTTGATCCCCGCAATCTCAGCGCAGAACGACATGGCGCTGGCGGGCGCGGTGGCGCGCAACGCGGCGGGCCAGGACAGTGGCGCGGCGCTCGGGCTTTCCCCCAACGGCGTGACGGTGTCGGCGACGCTGGACGAGGCGCTGGCGGCGCCTTCCGACGTGGTGGTCGACTACACCAAGCCTGACGTCGTGAAGGCGAATGCGCTCGCCGCAATCGGCAAGGGCCGGCATGTGGTGATCGGCACGTCCGGCCTCGGCGCAGCAGACTATACGGAGATCGACGAAGCGGCCAAGGAAAGGGGCGTCGGGGTGATCGCGGCGGGGAATTTCTCGATCACCGCCACGCTGATGAAGCGGTTCGCGCTGATGGCGGCGAAATATGTGCCCGATGTCGAGATCATCGACTATGCCAGCGCCAAGAAGCCGGACGCGCCTTCAGGCACGGCGCGCGAACTTGCCGAAGCACTGGCCGAGGTGCGCGGAGCGTCGACTGCAAGGCCGGTGGCCGACGTCCTGGGCGTCCCCGGAACGCGCGGCGCGGCGGTCGGGGCAGGGAGCGGCGTGCAGGTGCATGCGCTGAGGCTGCCCTCCTACATCCTCTCCTGCGAGGCGCTGTTCGGCCTGCCCGACGAGCGGCTGACGATACGCCATGACGCCGGCTCGTCGGCCGCGCCCTATGTGGCCGGTACGCTGCTCGCCATCCGCCGCGTGGCGGGGCTGAAGGGGTTGGTGAGAGGACTGGACGCGCTGATGGAGTAGGCGGCAGGAAACGGGTGGCTGAAGGCGATCGCGTCGCGTAGTCCGAGGGCTCAGTCGAGCCGGAGGATCACCGATGAGGCCGTTATTCAAGGCACTGCCGACCGAGATCGTGCTGGCATTGCAGGCCGGTGAGCCGGATGCCTACGATATGCCGCCCGAGCAGAAGATTTCCGATGGCGACGGCGTGCCATGCCGGCATTGCCTGAGGAATGTCGCCGCTGGCGAGCCATATCTGGTGCTGGCCTTCCGCCCGTTTCCCGCGCTGCAGCCTTATGCCGAGACGGGGCCGATCTTCCTGCACGCCGAGGCATGCGAGCGCGCGCCGGAATCAGACATCCTGCCGGAACTGTTCGGAAAAACCGCTGCCTACATCGTGCGCGGCTACAGCGCGGACGACCGCATCGTCTACGGGACCGGGGCGGTGGTGCCGACGGCCGAAATCCCTGTGCGCGCCGGGGAATTGCTGGCCCGCGAGGACATCGCATACCTGCATATGCGCTCGGCGAAGAACAACTGCTATCAGTGCCGGATCGAGCGGGGTTGATGACCCAGCGTCAACTGTTCAATCGCGAAACTGTGATTGGCGAGGGGCACGCCGCATACCTACGTCGAAGACGTAAGCAAGGTACAGGCCTATCGATTTGTCCTAGCCCGTAACCCTACCCGCTATCACAAACAGACCTGCATCTTACTGGGGGGACCAACGTTCCTGCAGTGAGGAGAATTATTATGCTGAGATCACGTCTGTTTCCGGCAGCACTGGCCGTCCTGGCGGCGGTTTTGATAGCAGGCTGCTCCACCACCGGTCCCGCCTTCAACGGCTACGACAGAACCGTAACCTCTTCGATCACGCCGCGCGCGGCGGAGCGGTCGGCGAAGGAACGCTATTCGGGCATGGTCACCAACGGTCGCAGCGGCTACGTGACGCCCCGTGTTGAACGCCGGCCGATGTTCTGACGAACAAAGAAAAAGCCCGCCGCGGAGTACGCGGCGGGCTTTTTGCTGAAATGCAGCGCGTCAGTTGAACTTGTACTTGGCGGTCACGCGCGCCGTCTGCATGGACGTGTCC
>JAEYXI010000550.1 GCA_023428515.1 Pseudomonadota bacterium
CACAACCACGTTCGCGGCCTGTCGCCTTTTCCGGGAGCATGGTGTGAGATTGTGCTCGGCGGCAAGCCGGAGCGGCTGAAAGTGCTTCGCTCCGCGCTGGCGGAAGGCGCCGGCGAGCCGGGCCAAGCGATCGACGATCGCCTGGCAATCGCCTGGGCCGGAGGTGCGGTGCTACTGACCGAATTGCAGCGGGCCGGAGGCCGGCCTGTCACCGCGGAGTAATTCCTCCGCGGCACGAAGATAGAAAAAGGAACGAAACTGTCATGAGCATGATGTCGATCAGGACTGCCACGGCCAAGGACCGTGCCGCGATCCGCCTCGTCGAGGAGCACGCATTCGGCCAGAACATGGAGGCCGGGCTGGTCGATGCGCTGGTCGACAGCGGCGATACAGTGCTCGAACTGGTTGCCGAGGAGGACGGGCATGTCGTCGGGCACATCCTATTCTCGCGGCTCTATGTCGAGCACGGCAACAAGCGCTTTCCGGCGGTGGCGCTGGCGCCGCTGGCGGTGGAGCCCTCCTTCCACGGCACCGGCATCGGCGGCGCGCTCGTCCGCGAGGCGCATGTCAGGCTGAAGCAGGCCGGCGAAAAACTGTCCATCGTACTCGGCGAACCTGCCTATTACGGCCGCTTCGGCTACGCGCATGGGCGCGCGCAGAAATTTGAGAGCGACTACCAGTGCGAAGCGCTGCAGGCGGTGGCCTGGGGCGAGGCGCCGGAGAACGGCAGGCTGGTCTACGCGCCGGCCTTCAGCACCGAACTCGCGGCGTAACTTTGCCGCGCTACCGCCTCGACATCGAATATGACGGCACGCCCTATGCCGGCTGGCAGCGGCAGGCCGGCCAGCATTCGGTGCAGGCGGCGCTGGAGCAGGCGATCCTGAAATTTTCCGGCGAGACGATTTCGCTGCGAGGCGCCGGGCGCACCGATTCCGGCGTCCATGCGACCGGGCAGGTTGCGCATCTCGACCTCGCGAAATACTGGCCGGACGACACGGTGCGCGATGCGATCAACGCGCATCTGAAGCTCGCCGGCGAAGCGGTGGCGGTCACTGCGGCAACGAGGGCCGCCGATGATTTCGACGCGCGTTTTTCGGCGACGAAGCGCCATTATCTCTACCGCATCCTCAACAGGCGCGCGCCGCCGGCGCTTGAGAAGAATCGGGCATGGTGGGTGCCGGCGCAACTCGATGCCGAGGCGATGCACGAGGCGGCGCAGCAGCTCGTCGGACGGCATGACTTCACCACTTTTCGCTCCAGCCAATGCCAGGCCAACAGCCCGCTGCGCACGCTCGACCGGCTGGAGGTCACGCGCAGCGGCGACCTGATCGAAGTAAAAACCTCGGCGCGCTCCTTCCTGCACAATCAGGTGCGGTCGATGGTCGGCACGCTGAAGCGCGTCGGCGAGGGCGGCTGGACCGCATCCCAGGTGAAGGCCGCGCTCGATGCCAGGGATCGCGCCGCCTGCGCGGGTATCGCGCCGCCGGAAGGGCTCTATCTGACCAAGGTCGACTACCCGGCCTCCTGACCAAGGTCGATTACTCGACCGGCACCTGCGGCGTCGCGGTCAGCCCGAAGGCGCCCTGCAGCACGAACAGCACGACGAGCGAGACCAGGAACATGCCGGCGAAGACGGCGGTGGCGACGGCTGGTCCCTTGCCGAGCGCGACATTGGTCATGCGCCAGGACAGCACCATGGTCAGCACGAACAGGATGAGCGACAGGAACGCGCCGGCATCGGCTGCGGCTGGCCAGAACAGACCAAGCAGCGAAGCCGGCAGCATGATCCAGACGATCAGAGCGGACGCCCAGTTGCTCGCAACGACGAGGTGCACGAAGCGGTCGGCGATGCCGACGCGGGACGCCACGGCGGCCAGTGCCACTAGCGGCAGCACCCATGTCGCGAGGTCGATCACGGCCAGCCGGCCGACGATCGAGATCTTGCTGCCGAAGACATCAGGAAGCTGGTTCAGCTCGTTGGCCACGCTGACCCAGCCGACGATCAGGGCCGGCAGCGCGACGACGATTGCAAAGAACGAGTTCCAGAAGCCGTCGGCTGAAAGGTCGAGCAGGCGCAGGCCGTCCGCCTTGCCCATCATGGTGCGCCAGGCGCCTGTCAGATAGAGCTGGATGTTCTCGGCGGAAGGCATGATGGGATCTAGCCGAACCAGTCCTCGAGGAAGCGGCTGTAGATATTGGTCAATGTCTCGAGATCGGCAAGCGGGACGCGCTCGTCAACCATGTGCATGGTCTGGCCCACCAGCCCGAACTCGACCACCGGGCAGTAGTCCTTGATGAAGCGTGCGTCCGAGGTGCCGCCGGAGGTGGAGAGGTCCGGGGTGCGGCCGGTCACGGTGCGGATAGAGGCGGAGAGCGCCGCGATCAGCTTTTCGTCATGGGTGAGGAAAACCTCGCTCGCCGGATCGCGCCAGGCAAGATCGAAGGCCACCGGCTCGTCGCGTCCGGCGCGATACCCCTTGCGACGGCTGGCGCGGTCGAGACGATTGTGGATCTCCGCCTGCAGTGTCTCGGCCGTCCATGTGTCGTTGAAGCGGATATTGAAGGCGGCAGTCGCTTTTGCAGGAATGACGTTGGCGGCGGCATTGCCGACATCGATCGACGTGATTTCGAGATTGGTCGCCTGGAAATCCTTCGTGCCGGCGTCGAGTGCCGGATCAAGCAGCGCGTCGGCGAGGGTCATCAGCCCGCGCACCGGATTGTCGGCGATATCAGGATAGGCGACGTGACCCTGCCGTCCATGAACGGTGACCGTGCCTGAGACCGAACCGCGACGGCCGATCTTGATCATGTCGCCTAGTTGGTTGGGATTGGTGGGCTCGCCGACGATGGACGCGTCCCAGTTCTCCCCCTTGCCGGCTGCCCAGTCGAGCAGCTTGACGG
>JAEYXI010000606.1 GCA_023428515.1 Pseudomonadota bacterium
GCGCCACCCTGGCCGTCGAGGGTGGCGCGCGGCGTCTCGAGGTCGAGCCGCGCCGTCATCTGGCCGGGATCGAAAAAGACCACCATCACAGCCTCCGCATCCGGAAGGGCGCGACCAGCCGTTCATAACCGTCCGGGATGCCGGCCGGCTGGCGGTCCGGGGAAACGACCCCGCGGAAGGCGAACATATGCCCGACATGGATCAGCATCGCCCGCTTCAGGCTGTCCGGAACCTCCGTGCCTGCCTCGCCGAAGCCGGCGGAAAAATCGATCTCGATGCCGTTGATGCACCTGCCGGGCGGCGGCTGTGTCCTCAGCCACAGCCTGGCCGGACGGCCCTCTCCGTCGAGCAGGTGATCTTCGAGCGATACTTCAACGGCGATGCCGTGCGCATCATAAACGGTAACGTTCTCCACCGCTTGCACCGGCGACTTGCCAATCCGGATCACGCCGTCGGCGGGCCAGCGGTCGAGATAAAGCCGCCAGCCTTGCGCGATCAGGCAGAGCCCGGTCTCGCGCTCCAGATGTTCGCGCGCCGTGCTGATCAGCAGAGCGAGCAGCGCATCCTCCTCGCTGCCTTCGAGGCGCAGATGCGTCTTCACCTCGGCAAGCGTCAGCGGCTCCGCCATCGGTGGAGTGGTCAGGGCATAGGTCATGGGGAGCCTTCTTGAGGATCGGGAGCAGGAAGGGATGTGGCGGGCCCCCTCACCGGCAATTCGACCTCAGCGTCAGCCAGGTCGCAGATCTTGCTGGTGAGGGTGTCGGCTCGATCAGCTCGCGGCAAACTTGACGACCTTGATCGCCTCGAAATTCTGCACCCCGCCGCCGACGCGCTTGGTCGTGTAGAAGAGCACGTAGGGCTTGGCGGAATAGGGGTCGCGCAGGATGCGCACGCCCGCCCGGTCGACCACGAGATAACCGGCCCGGAAGTCGCCGAAGGCGAGCGACAGCGCGTTGGCGGCGATATCCGGCATCTCCTCGGCCTCGGCGATCGGGTATTCCATCAGCGAGGCGGCCTGCCCGGCCGCGACCGGCGGACGCCAGAGATAGTTGCCGTCGGCATCCTTGAACTTGCGGATGTCGGCTTGCGTCTTGCGGTTCATCATGAAGGTGCCGTTCTGGCGATGCCCGGCCTTCAGGCTGTAGATGAGGTCGATCAGCGTGTCGGAAGGGCCGGTCGGCTTCCAGGCGCCTGCCGCACCCGAGGCGATGTAGCCGAGATTACCCCAGGTCCAGGCGCCTTCCGCCACCGCCGCATAGGAGAGGAAGCCCTTCGGCCTGTTGATCCCGTCGCCGCGGATGAAGGCGTCGCCCTCCTGTTCGGCAAACACGATGTCCACCTCGCCGGCGATCCAGGCCTCGATGTCGACGGCGGAATCGTCGAGCAGGCTCTGGGTGGCGGCCGGCATGGCGTAGAGTTCCATGGTCGGGAAGGAGAGTTCAGCAAGCTGCGGCGTGCTGGTCTGCGGCCGCGCCGCGGTTTTGGCCACCCAGCCGGTCGAAAGCCCTGTCGCCGCAAACGGCTTCTTCAGCACCGCGGACGATACGGCCCGCACGGTCGACAACGCCCGCATCGGCGACACGACGGAGACCCTCCTGCCGATCTCCGTGTCCGTTTCCGGCGGCACCAGGTAGCCGCCATCGGCGCCCGTGCCGGCAGAAAGGCCTTTGCCTCCAGCTCGCGCAGCCCCGTCTCCTCGCCGCGGCGAATATAGGCGTCGAAGGCGGCCTTGTGCTCCACCGCTTCGGGTGGAAGCTCGGCGCCACGTCCGCCACCGATCCCGGACCCGGACCCGAGTTGCGGTCGCGCCCGCTTCAGGACGAGCTGGTCGAGCACCTTCTTCTGGTCGTCCATCGCGCGGTTGATGCGGTCCATCTTGTCGCGCGTCACCACGTCGGCGGTCAGCTTCTGCTCGATCTCGCCGAGCCTGCGGTCGTTCACCTCCTTGAAAGCCTCGAAGGCCTCCATGAACTCGTCGAAGGCTGCCGTTACCGTTTCCCGATGCCTGCGCGTGCCGTAGCGGTCGGCCAGGCGGGCAAGCACGCCGAGCGCCCACCAGGCGCAGAGGCTTGCCGCCGCCGAGCCGGCCAGCATCACCTCCGCGCCGGAGAGTTCGCCGCCGATGCCGAGCCGCTCCACCAGCCACAGCCCGGTGGGGCCGCCGAAGATCAGCCCGCAGCTGACGCCGGTCAGGAAACGGCCCGCCGCTTCGCGTCCGGTCTGCGGCAGGAAATAGATGAGCGACATAGCCGCGCCCGCCGTCGAGCCCAGGACCTTGACGATCCCGAGGCTCGGATCACTCCCGAGGTCAGACATTTTTAATCTCTCTTGATTAGAATGAACGCATGGAAAGATGGCCGGCAGCGATCGCCGCCCGGCCCGGCCACCCGATTGCCGATTCATTTGAATCCCTTGGCGTGCGGTGCTCACGAAGAGATTCCGGTCGTTCATGCGCCGGTTCAACGCCTTCACGAACAGATTGAACCTCCTGAGAAACTGATTCACCGTCCTCAGAAATCGATTCAACGTCCTGACAGATTGATTCAACCGCGGCTCAGATGCCGTCGCTCAGGTCCTCACTCACCTGGGCTTGCGATACGACCCCGCCTGCCGTCAAACAGTCTTGCCGACGGCTGCCGATCAATACCCGACCGCCTCGCGCTTTTCCTCGTCGGTCAGGAACCCGGCCGCCCCGACCCTTGCCCAGAGCGCCTCGCGTTCGGCCGAGAGCCCGGCAATCCGGTCGAGATCCGGCTCCAGCCGCAGCGGCTCGCCATAGGCATCCGACAGCCAGGCCGAAAAGCTCGACGCCGTGCGGGAGATCAGGGGAAGCACCGTCAGCCGGTAGAAGGCGCGGTTCGCCTCCTGGTAGTTGGCATAGGTGTTGTCGCCGGGAATGCCGACCAGCATCGGCGGAACGCCGAAGGCGAGCGCGATGTCGCGGGCCGCGCCGTTCCTCGCTTCCATGAAATCCATGTCCTTCGGCGAAAGCCCCATCGCCTTCCAGTCGAGCCCGCCTTCCAGAAGCAGCGGCCGCCCCGCATTGACCGCCCCGGAATAGCCCGCCTCCAGTTCCGCCTTCAGCCGCTCGTACTGGTCGGCGGAAAGATTGCCGCCCTCCTTCGGCTGGTAGACGAGCGCCCCGGAAGGGCGGGCCGAGTTGTCGAGCAGCGCCTTGTTCCAGGCGGCGGCCGCATTGTGCAGGTCGAGTGCGGCGCCGGCCGCGCCGAGCGGCGGAAAACCCAGATGGTCGTCGAGTGGATGGAACAGTTTCAGGTGCAGCAGGGCCACGCGGCCCGCCTGCCCGTCGCTTTCGGCCGGCAGCCGCCGCGTCACGCCGCCGGCGCGATAATCGTAGCCTGCCACCCAGCCGTCCCGGCCTTCGACGACACTCACCCGGTCCGGCCGCAGAAGATGCAGTTCCCGCAGGCCCCCGGCAAGGACGAGCGGCTCCACATAGGCATTGCCGGCAAGCAGCAGGTGGCCGTAAAGCGCTTTCAGGAAGTCGGGCCCGCCCTGCCTCGCGTTCGGGCGCAGAAGGAGCGCCAGCGCCGGATGCTCGGCGAGTTCCTGCGCGCCCTGATAGGCCAGCCAGGGCACGGCGGCGGCCGCCTCGGCGATCATCCGCACGGCGCGGTAGGCGACCGGGTTCTTCATGAAACCGGCGCGAGACAGCGCCGTGTAGGAACGTCCCGACCATTGTGCCGTCCCCTCGCCCGAAAGAAGCGCGAAGCCGCCGGCCGTCTTGGTTTCCGTCACCTGCGCACCGGACACCGCTTTGCGCGCGGCCGTGGTCGCCCAGGGCAGCCTGAATGAATATCTCATCTTCGTTTGTCCTTGGAAGGCGTGAAACCGTCACGCCGGCTGCAACGGCCTGTTACCAGGCAGCCTCGAAAGTGCCTGCCTGGGCGGCTCTTGCCGCGTCCACCGAGTAGCTGATCGACGCG
>JAEYXI010000134.1 GCA_023428515.1 Pseudomonadota bacterium
GGACACGCTAGATGGAGATTGCATCACCCCATCCCCCGGAGGAACGGCGATGAGCAACCTCGACAGCAAGGAATTCATTCTTGCGGGCATCCTTATGAAACGTTTGCTCTCCGGAGAGCAAACCGCCGGACAGTTCTGCCTGTTCGAGAACAGAAGCGGCGGAAACACCAGGACGCCGATCCACGTCCACGCCAAGGACGACGAGACGGTTTACGTCGTCGAAGGCGAGTTGACCGTGGTCATCGACGGCCAGCCCCGGCGCCTGACGGCAGGTGACAGCGCTTTCCTGCCGCGCGGCATTCCGCACCAGCTTGTGAACATGAGCGGCAATCCCAACCGATATATCCTGATCGGGATCCCTGCCCTTTTCGAACGGTTTCTCGAGGAGGCCGGCCGCGAGCGTCAGCCGGGCGAAGCCGCGAGACCACCGACTTCGGACGAGATCGGGCTCCTCCGCGAGGTCTCGCCAAAATTCGGCATCACCTTGCTCCCGGATTGGCCCCAGTCAGGTTGACGACCGCCGCTATTGGTAAGTCACGAAGGAAATCGCGTTGCCGTCGAGGTCGCGCACATGAAAATTCGTGCCGCCCCAATCCTGCTTGGTGGGCATCTGCGCGAATTCGACGCCGCGTCCCCTGAACTCCTCGAACAGAGCCTGGACGTCCGAAACCTCTATGGTGGCGAGGATCAAGGAGACTTCTCGCGCCGCCAGCTGGTCAAAGTTCGGCTCGTGTACGCAGCGGAGATGCAGGCACGCGCCACCGCGCGAGACCGAACCGTAATACGGCCGGTCGCCATAGAGGAAGTCGATCGCGAAGCCGAGCTTGTCTCGAAAGAACGCCGCGCTCGCCGGCACGTCCCGGACGAACAGGATCGGGACCGCAGCTTCCAGAACGACTTCACTCATCGACACTCCCCTTCGACCCGCCGTGGCGCCTTGCAATTGTTACCAGGGCTTCGCCTGTCCTGTCGTCGCGTCGATCTTGAGTTCGACCTTGGCGTTGTCCGACGTGTAATAGGTGATGTTGTAGCTGCCTTCCCTGTCCCACTCGATATCGCTGACGTATCGGAAGCTTTCCCTTTGTTCGATCTTGGCGATGATCTCGGACAGCTTGATAGCCTTTTCGGGTGGAACCGGAGAATCTGTTTGCGCCTGGGCGGCCCCGCAAAGCATCAGGAGCGCACAGGCGGAACCGAGAATGGTGTTGCGAGACATCGATGTCTTCCTTTCGCGAAATACGAGGAAACGAAAGATCCGCACCGCGGTTCCAAATCCTCCGGGGATCGCACCCGCTACAACTCCACCGTCTTCCCGACATCCGGAGCGACCACGTTGACGCCCGAGCCTTCCATGCCGGCGATAAACTTGTCCGGCGTCTGGTCGAGCAGGCCGAATGTCTTGTAGTGGCAGGGGATCACCGTCTCGAAGTTGAAGAACCGGCGGCAGGCAAGCGCGGCCACGGCGCCGCCCATGGTGAAGCGGTCGCCCACCGGCACCAGGCCGATCTTCGGCTCGTGCAACTCGTTGATCAGGCCCATGTCGGAGAAGATGTCGGTGTCGCCCATGTGGTAGAGCGTCTTGTCGTCAGGGAAATGCAGCACCAGCCCGAGCGGATTGCCGAGGTAGACGTTCGTGCCGTCACCGAGGTTGAAAGAGGAGGAATGCAGAGCCTGTACGAAAGTAGTCGTGAAGGCGCCGCAATCGACAGTGCCGCCGGTATTGCCCGGATTGATCTGGTCGCCCGAGACGCCTCGCCCGACCAGGTACATGCAGAGCTCGAAATTGGCGACGAGCTGCGCCCCGGTCTTCGTCAATATGTCGACCGCGTCGCCGATATGGTCGTTGTGCCCGTGCGTCAGAAGCACATGCGTCACGCCTTCGGCCGGCCCTTCCCAACCCTTGTCCCACAGCGGGCTGGTCAGGAACGGGTCGATGAGAACAGTCGCGCCCTTCGTCTCGACACGGAACGCCGATTGCCCGTACCAGGTCAGCTTCATCAAAATCTCCTTGAATTTCTGTTCGCCAGGGCGTTCGGCCCTACAGCGCCATGACTTAAAAGGATAGAACGAGGCCAGTCCAAGTCAAAGGAACGCCCTCGTGGCCGTCATACCCATCACCGATCTAGCCGCCACCCTTGACGGCGGCAAGACACTCGCCGGACTCGATCTCGGCGAGAAGACGATCGGCGTCGCCGTCTCCGACAGAAGCCTTTCCTTCGCTCATCCGCGCCCGGTCATCATCCGCAGGAAATTCTCGCTGGACGCGGCGGCGCTGCTCGATCTGCTCGGCAAGGAGAATGTCGGCGCGGTCGCGATGGGCCTGCCGATCAACATGGACGGCTCGGAAGGGCCGAGGGCCCAGGCCTCCCGCGCGTTCGTGCGCAACATCGCGAAATTGACGGAGCTGCCCTTCGTCTTCTGGGACGAACGCCTGTCGACGGTGGCGGCCGAACGCACGCTGATCGAGATGGATTTTTCGAGGAAGAAGCGCGCCGGCAAGATCGATTCGGCCGCCGCCGCCTTCATCCTGCAGGGCGTGCTCGACCGGCTTCGCGCACTCGGCGAAGCGTCCGCTCCGGGGTAGCGCTGTAGCGCGCCCCGATCCAGGACGCGATCGCCTTGCGGCGCCGGAACGCCCAGATCGCGAGGATGAGGGCCGTATCGAGAATGCACGCCTTGGCAACGAGCGGCGGGATCGTCGTCGGCTCGATGCCGAGCATATCCCCGTAAAGCTGGAAAAACAGGTCGTGCACCTGTCTCGTCAGCATGACGTAGCCGAAATTCATGTCGTTGAGCGACAGGAAGTACCAGCCCCAGAAGATGCCCATCGGCAAGGCCCATGCCGCGAAGACCCAGCGCATCAGCGTGCGTCTCCCGCCGCGCTGACGGGGCCGCTCGGCGCTACGGCTTTCAGGGCCGTATATGGGATCGAAACAGGCCGCATGAGAATCTCTTCGCTTACCCGAACTGTGGTCTTGGCCAGATTCGGTTGCAACGTAAACCATTCGTTAAGGTTAACAAAAAGTTGCCGTGCATGGCCCCGCTTGACGCCTTGGCAGGCGGGTACGTGATTCTTCAATTGGTCGGCGGATAGAGCGTGTCGATGACGAGGCGTGCATCGTGGCGCGCATCGAGCATGCCGTAGGTGGTGCGCCACTGGCCGGCGAGCCGCGTTTCTATGAAGGCGTCGGCGATCCGCCCTGCCCCCATTCGTTTCAGCTCGGCTGCCGCTGCCGACAAGGCAAGCTGCTCGGTGAGTATCCTGGCCGAGCCCTCGTCGGAGCTCGCGACCTGCATCGCGGCCTTGAGCACGGCGACCGTGCCAGGCCCGCCTGCCCCAAGATCCTTTTCGATGCCGGCCAACACTTCGTCGAACAGCGCCGGCGCACGGCCGAGCACACGCAGCACATCGAGCGCCATCACGTTGCCGGAACCTTCCCATATCGCGTTGACCGGCGCCTCGCGGTAATAGCGGGCGAGCGGCATCTCCTCGACATAGCCGTTGCCGCCCAGGCACTCCATCGCCTCGTAGAGCAGTGCCGGCGCGATCTTGCACACCCAGTATTTCACCACCGGCGTCATCGCCCGCGCGAATGAGGCCTCGCGCTGGCTGCTTGCCGCCTCGTCGAAGGAACGCGCCAGCCGGAAGGACAGTGCGGACGCGCCGGCGACGTCGAGCGCCATGTCGGCGAGCACGCGCTGCATCAGCGGCTGGTCGACGAGCTTTTTCCCAAAAGTTTCGCGGTGCCGCGTGTGGTGGATGGCTTCCGCAAGCCCAGCCCGCATCAGGCCGGACGAGGCGATGGCGCAATCCAGCCTGGTCAGCGTCACCATGTCCATGATCGTCTTCACGCCGGCGCCGGGCTCGCCGACCATCTGGCCGATGGCGTTGACGAACTCGACCTCGGACGACGCGTTCGAGCGGTTGCCGAGCTTGTCCTTCAGGCGCTGGAAACGGAAGCCGTTGCCGGTGCCGTCGCCGAGGATGCGCGGCACGAGGAAGCAGGACAGCCCCTCATTCGCTTGGGCAAGGACGAGGAAGGCGTCGGACATCGGCGCCGACATGAACCATTTATGGCCGTTGATGCGATGGAAATCGCGACCGGCGCGCTCAGCCTTGGTCGTGTTGGCGCGCACGTCGGTGCCGCCCTGCTTCTCGGTCATGCCCATGCCGAGCGTGAGCCCCGTCTTCTCGATCGGCGGCTTGCTCGCCTGGTCGTATTTGCGCGTCGTGACACGCGGCGCCCATTCGCGGAACAGTTTTGGACTTCCCATCAGCGCCGCCAGCGAAGCGCTGGTCATGGTGATCGGGCAGAGGTGCCCCGTCTCCAACTGGGCGGTCAGGTAGAAGCGGGCCGCCCGCACCTGATGCCGCCTGCCGGTCTCGGCAGCACCGTTCTCCCAGATCGAGGAATGCAGTCCGCTCGCCACCGAACGGCGCATCAGCGCGTGGTAGGCCGGGTGGAAGTCGACCGTGTCGATGCGCCTGCCCTGCCGGTCGTGGGTCCTCAGCACCGGCGTCTCGACATTGGCGAGCCGCGCTGTCTCGTGCGCCTCCTGGCTGAGCACGAAGCGGCCGAGATTGTCGAGATCCTTGCGCACCGGCGCGGCGAAATCCTCGGCGATCTGGATCAGCAGCGGATCGCCGCGCCAGGCGTTACCGCCTGTGATCGGCGGCGTCTGGTTGGTTACCTCGTCAGCCACGCACTTCCTCACTGCCGGTCCGAATCCGGCTAACTCAGGTCGGCTCTATATAGCCGAAGAGGTCGTTAATGCGATGAAAATACCGGGGGAAGGCCGGCAATCCCGGTACACTCGTCTTGCGGTACAAGGACCTGCGCCCTATAGCAGCGCCTTGACATGACCGAAGCGCCCTCTCCGCCGCTCTTCCCGCATCGCCATCTGCTTGGCATCCGCGATCTGTCTCCAGCCGATATCGAAATGCTGCTCGACCGCGCAGACGCGGCGGTCTCCATTTCGCGCCAGCCGGAGAAGAAGACCTCGACGCTACGCGGGCGCACGCAGATCAACCTCTTCTACGAGGCCTCGACCCGCACCCAGTCATCCTTCGAACTTGCGGGAAAAAGGCTCGGCGCCGACGTGATGAACATGTCGGTCGCCAGTTCGTCGGTGAAGAAGGGCGAGACGCTGATTGATACGGCCATCACGCTGAACGCCATGCGGCCGGACATTCTGATCATCCGCCACCAGTCCGCGGGCGCAGCCGCCCTGCTCGCACAGAAAGTCGGCTGTTCGGTGGTGAATGCCGGCGACGGCGCGCATGAGCATCCGACGCAGGCGCTGCTCGATGCGCTCACCATCCGGCGCGCCAAGGGCCGCATTGCCGGCCTGTCCGTAGCGATCTGCGGCGACATCCTGCATTCGCGCGTCGCCCGCTCGAACATCATGCTCCTCAACGCTCTGCGCGCCGGCGTGCGCGTCGTTGCGCCTTCGACCCTGCTGCCATCCGGCATCGAACGGATGGGGGTAACGGTGTGCCGCACGATGGAGGAAGGGCTGAAGGGTGCCGACGTCGTCATGATGCTGCGCCTGCAGCGCGAGCGCATGGCCGGCGCCTTCGTGCCTTCGGTGCGCGAATATTTCCGCTATTTTGGCCTCGATGCGGAGAAGCTGAAGGCAGCCCGGGATGATGCCCTCGTCATGCATCCCGGCCCGATGAACCGCGGCGTCGAGATCGCCTCGGAGATCGCCGACGGTCCGCAGAGCGTCATCCAGGAACAGGTCGAGATGGGCGTCGCCGTGCGCATGGCGGTCATGGAGGCGCTGCTCGATCCCCGCCGCAATCCAAGCGGAGGCGCACAATGAGCGTCACCGTCTTCCAGAACGCCAGAATCGTCGACCCCTCGCGCGGCGTCGACGAGACAGGCGCCGTCATCGTCGACGGCAAGAAGATCGCCGCCGCGGGCGCATCCGCCCTGAACCAGGGCACGCCCGAAGGTGCCGCGATCGTGGACTGCGCAGGCAAGGCCATCCTGCCGGGCCTCGTCGATTCCCGCGTCTTCATCGGCGAGCCGGGCGCCGAGCACCGCGAGACCATTGCCTCGGCCAGCCAGGCGGCGGCCGCCGGCGGCGTCACCTCCATCGTCATGATGCCGGACACCGATCCGATCATCGACGACATCGCGCTGGTCGAGCACGTGCTGCGCGCCGCGCGCGACACGGCGTCGGTGCATGTCTATCCTGCAGCCGCAATTAGCAAGAGGCTTCTGGGACACGAGATGACCGAGTTCGTCCTGCTGCGCGAGGCAGGCGCGGTCGGCTTCACCGATGGCCGCAACACCATCACCAGTTCCGCCCTGATGCGCCGCGCCCTCACCTATGCGCGCGACTTCGGCGCCGTGATCGCGCATGAGACGCAGGATGCGGAGCTGTCTTCCAATGGCGTGATGAACGAAGGCCTCTACGCCAGTTGGCTCGGCCTGTCGGGCATTCCGCGCGAGGCGGAAGCGATCCCGCTGGAGCGCGACCTCATGCTCGCCCGCCTGACCCGCGGCAACTACCACGCGGCGAAGATCTCGACCGCCATGTCGGCAGCAGCGATCGCCCGCGCCAAGTCCGACGGGGCGAACGTCACGGCGGGCGTCTCGATCAACAATCTCTCGCTCAACGAAAACGACGTCGGCGAGTACCGCACCTTCTTCCGCCTCTCGCCGCCCCTGCGCGCGGAAGACGACCGGCTGGCCATGATCGAGGCCGTGAAGGGCGGCACGATCGACGTGATTGTCTCCTCGCACGACCCGCAGGACGTCGACACCAAGCGACTGCCCTTCGCCGACGCGGCGCAAGGCGCCATCGGCCTCGAAACGCTGCTCGGCGCCGCGCTCAGGCTCTACCACAATGGCGACGTGCCGTTGATCAGGCTGGTCGAGGTCCTGTCGACCGCGCCGGCAAAACTCTTCGGCCTGCCCGGCGGAACGCTGAAGCCGGGCGCAGTGGCCGATCTCGCCGTCATCGACCTCGACGCCCCCTGGGTCGTCAACGAGGCAGACATACGCTCGCGCTCGAAGAACACATGCTTCGAAGGCGCCAGGATGCAGGGCCGGGTCTTGCAAACGCTGGTCGCGGGCCGCACAGTCTTTTCATCGTAAGGCGGCGGCAAGCCCGCCGGGGGAGATCTGATGTCCTATGCGCTGCTGATCGCGCTCGTCTTCGGCTATCTGCTGGGCTCGATCCCCTTCGGCCTGCTGCTCACGCGCGCGGCCGGCCTCGGCGACGTCAGAAGCATCGGCTCGGGCAATATCGGCGCCACCAACGTGCTCCGGACCGGCAACAAGGGGCTCGCCGCGGTCACCCTGCTCCTCGACATGCTGAAGGGTACGGCCGCCGTGCTGGTCGCCAGCCACTACGGCCCGGAGCCTGCCATCGCCGCCGGCCTCGGCGCCTTCCTCGGCCACATCTTCCCGGTCTGGCTGGGCTTCAAGGGCGGCAAGGGCGTCGCCACCTATATCGGCGTGCTTTTCGGCCTGATGTGGCAGGTCGGGCTCCTTTTCCTCGCGATCTGGATCGCCGTCGCCTTCGCGTTCCGCTACTCCTCGCTCTCGGCCCTTACGGCCTGCGTGATCACCCCCATCGTGCTCTGGTTTATGGGCCGGCCTGACCTCGCCATCCTCTTCGCGGTCTTGAGTGTCATCGTCTTCATAAAACACCGCGCCAACATCTCGCGGCTCCTGGCCGGCACCGAGGGCAAGATCGGGGCGAAGGGTTGAACAAGCCGGCCGAAGCCCCTCGCCTCAGCGACCGGCAACGGCTCAACTGGCTGCGGCTCATCCGCACGTCCAATGTCGGCCCCGCGACCTTCCGGGACCTCATCAACCGCTTCGGCTCCGCCGAGGCCGCACTCGAAATCCTCCCGGAACTGGCGACAGCCGGCGGCGCAGGCCGGGCCGTCCGCATTCCTTCGGTAGCCGAAGCCGAAGCCGAGTTGGAGGCCGCGGCGAAGCACGGCGCGATCTTTGTCGGCATCGGCGAGCCCGACTATCCGCCCCTGCTCAAGCGCATGGACCACCCGCCGCCGCTTTTGGCGGTCAAGGGCACGCCATCCGTCTTCTCGCTGCCGCCGGTCGCCATCGTCGGCGCGCGCAACGCCTCGCTGGCCGGCGTCAAGATGGCGCGTATGCTGGCCGGCGAGTTGGGTCGGCAGGGATACGGCGTCGTCTCGGGCCTGGCGCGCGGCATCGACACCGCTGCACACGAAGGCAGTTTGTCGACCGGCACCGTCGCGGTTCTGGCGGGCGGTCTCGACAAGCCCTACCCGCCGGAAAACATCGACCTGCTCGGCGAGATCACCTCAAGCAGCGGCGCGGCGGTCTCCGAAATGCCGTTCGGCTGGGAGCCCCGCCCGCAAGACTTTCCGCGCCGCAACCGCATCATCGCCGGCCTCTCCTTTGGGCTGGTCGTCGTCGAGGCCGCGAAAAAGTCGGGCTCGCTGATCAGCGCGCGTCTAGCCGGCGAGATGGGAAGGCTGGTGTTCGCCGTGCCGGGCTCGCCGCTCGATCCGCGCGCATCGGGCGCGAACGGGCTGCTCAAGGAAGGCGCAACTCTTGTCACGGAAGCGGCCGACATCATCGAGGCCATCGCGCCGCTGACGGGAGCCGCGATCCAGCTCCCGCCCAAGCTCGACGCGCCGCCGGATTTCGGCGCCACGCCGCCGCCGCAGGATGGGGATCGCGAACGCGTGATCGAGGCGCTCGGGCCGACGCCGGTCGGTGTCGACGAGATCATCCGCCACACCGGCCTGCACCCCGCGCAGATCTTCATGATCCTGCTCGAGCTCGACCTCGCCGGCCGTCTCGAGCGCCATTCAGGCGGAGCTGTTTCGCTTCTTTTTGGCGACTCGTAAGCCTGAAAATCAGGCGGCCCTGTCCTCGCGCGTCGGACTAATGATAATGTCCGCGGAAATGCCAAGACCATCATTCAGGCGTCGGATCATATCGATCGAAAGACCACGCTTCCGGTTCATGACTTCCGCGACACGCGCCCGTGATCCGATGAACGGCTCCAGGTCCCTGCGGCTCAGACCCAGCTGCTCCATTCGAAACTGTATGGCTTCGATCGGATCCGGCGGATCAAAGGGATACGCCTCCTTCTCGTAGGCTTCGACCAGGGTGACCAGCACATCGAGACGGTCGCCTTCAGGCGTTCCGCTTTTCGCTCCCCAAAGGCGCTCCACTTCCGTCATGGCGCGCTCGTGATCGGCCTCTGTCCTGATGGGCTTCAGCTCATTCTTCATGCTCGATCTCCGAAACGTTGATGCGGTCGTATTCCTTGTGTGTCCCAACCCATTTGATCCAAACGATCGACTTTTCGTAGTCGACCGAAACAACCAGCCGATAGTCATTACCTTTGATATTGAAGACGATCCTGTCGGCGCCGACGATGCTGGCTGTCGCATAGAGCCGCTTCACACCTGCGGAATTTCGCCAGACCGTTCTGCTTACTTCGGCGTACCAGGCATCGAGAGCAGCGCCGACCGCACGCTGGTCCTTTCGACCGGCAAGCTTGTCCACGAAGGTGCGCAGAGTCCGCCGGGCGATGATCCGCATGGCCTCTACATAACACGATCCCAAAATGGGAACAACGCTCAGGCGGAGCTGTTTCGCTTCTTCTCGATATTTGACGGCCGTTCCCCGCGCAGTATGTCGCTCGCTTCGAGATAGGCCATCTCGATCAGGTAGGCGAGCATGTCGCAACGTTCGGCATCCGCCATGCTGCGCAGCTGTGCCAGCATCGACTGTATGTAGCCGAGTGTTTCGTTGCGTTTTCTGCCGGGCTGGGCATGCATCGTGCAAGACTCCATTGCCGCCCCGGGCGCAGTTCATGTGCGCGAGGCGATCGTTCAGTCTCTGGATTATTTTGCCGTTATTCGCGGCAACCCCTTATGGTGATTATCACTATCAGAATTACTGTAGGTTGCAAGGAATTTTTGCCTAGCGTAAAAGTTGCATATGGTCGTACAGGGTCCGAATTTGGGTCAGCGGACTTGACCGGACGGAAAACCGCAGCCATGTGACGGACGATTCCAAAAACTTCAGGGCGCAGCCATCCTCCACCCGCGCCGCAGGGAAACTGAACAGCTCATGGACGTCGTCGTCGTCGAATCGCCTGCGAAGGCGAAAACGATCAACAAATATCTCGGCCGCAACTACAAGGTCCTGGCCTCCTATGGCCATGTCCGCGACTTGCCGGCCAAGGACGGCTCCGTGCGTCCCGATGAAGACTTCTCCATGTCTTGGGAGTTCGACGGCCCCTCCTCCAAGCGGCTCAGTGAAATCGCCTCCGCGATGAAGGAAGCCGACGGCCTGATCCTCGCCACCGACCCGGATCGCGAGGGCGAGGCGATCTCCTGGCATGTGCTGGAGATCCTGAAGAACAAGCGCGTGCTGAAGGACAAGCCGGTCAGCCGCGTCG
>JAEYXI010000164.1 GCA_023428515.1 Pseudomonadota bacterium
CTACTGGACGCGCGAGGGCGCCTGGCGCTCGTACGTTCTGGCCGTCGTCATCATTGGCGCCGGGCTGGTCGGCACTGCCGCCGGCGGAATGATGACGCTGCTGTTCCGGGACTTGAACAACGCACTCGTCGCCAAGCACGTCTCTGAATACTGGACGTTCTGGCTCTATTATTCCGCGCTCGGCTTCGGCATCTTCCTCACAGCGGTCTTCGCCAACTACCTGGAAGGCTGGCTGGAGGTCGACTGGCGCCGCTGGATGACGACGCGGCTCGTCGATGAATACCTCGGATCGCGCACCTACTACGCCATCACGCAGGACGGCGACATCGACAACCCGGACCAGCGCATCCAGGAGGAGATGAAGCCGATCATCGACGCGGTGACGCGGCTGCCGAACAATCTCTTCAATGCGGTAACGAACATCGCCGTGCAGGTCGGCATCCTGGCGATGATCGCCTTTCCGATGCTGATCGCAACGCTCGTCTACTGCACCATCAATGCGGTCGTCACGTACTTCATCAACAAGCCGACCATCAAACAGAACTGGGATTCGACGGTTGCCGAGGCCGACCTGCGGTTCGGGTTGCTGCACGTCCGCGATCATGCCGAGACCATCGCCTTCTATCGCGGCGAGAAGGGCGAGCGCGTGCATCTGATGGATCGGCTGCAGCGCACCATCCTCACCCAGTGGGCGATCGTCCGCTACATGGTGGTGATGTCGCTGGCGTCGCGCTCCATGGCGCTGGTTTGGTCGCTGCTGCCGCTGCTGTTCGTGGCGCCGCTCTACTTCGCCGGCCAGATCGAGTTCGGGACCATTGCGGCGGCGACCACCGCCGCGGCGCTGATCAACGGCTCGATGTCGACCTTCATCAACTTCATCCCGCTGCTGACCAAGTCTGTGCCGCACGTCGTGCGCGTGGCCGAGGTGCGCGAGAAGTTCGCCAAGCTTGCAGCCTGGAACGAGGCGCAGCACATCGGGCATCTGCGCCGCGAGACGTCGGTCGACACCATCGCCTTCGACAACGTGACGCTTCAAACGCCGGGCGGCGAGCGCACGCTGTTCCGCGATCTGTCGGTCGAGGTGCCGAACGGCGGCGCGCTGCTGATCGTCGGTCCGACGGGCACAGGAAAGAGCTCCGCGCTGCGGGCGATGGCCGGTCTGTGGAACCTCGGGCATGGCACCGTGCGTACGCCGCCGGAGGATCAGACCGTCTACCTGCCGCAGCGGCCCTACATGGTTCTCGGCTCGCTGCGTCATCAGCTGCTCTATCCCGGCAATGCCGTCGTGCCGCCGACCGATGCGGAGATCGTCGCAACGCTGCGCGAAGCGTGCCTCGAAAGCCTCGTTGAGCGCTATCCCGACCTCTCCGTCGAAGCCGACTGGGGACGCATCCTCTCGCTCGGGGAGCAGCAGCGCATCGGCTTTGCCCGCGCTTTCCTCACCGGCGCGCAGTTCATCTTCCTCGATGAGGCAACCAGTGCCGTCGATGTTGCGACCGAGCGCAAGCTTTACGCCGCGCTGCTGTCACGTCCCGTCACCCTCGTCAGCGTCGGGCACCGTCCGACGCTATTCGCCTATCACAGCCACGTGCTCGACCTTCACACCGATGGGTCGGGCGAAGTGATGCCGATCGAGCGCTTCCTTGCGCGCTCGGGCGAAGCATCGGAACGCGGCTCGGCATCGCCCAAAATCGCGGAGGCTGTCTGATGCTCGCACCCTCACCACCCATACCATCGCCCGAACGCCGCGCGGTGCAGTTCCAGCTTGCGAACGGGATGGATGTCGTCGTCATTCCCGATCATCGCGCGCCGGTGGTGACGCACATGGTCTGGTATCGCGTCGGCGCGGCCGACGGACCGAGCCATCGCTCGGGCCTCGCGCACTTCCTCGAGCACCTGATGTTCAAGTCGACGGAGAAGATCGCCGACGGCGCCTTCCCCAAGATCGTCATGCGGCTCGGCGGTCAGCTCAACGCCTTCACCAGCCAGGACGTCACCGCCTATCACGAGCGGGTCGCCAAGCAGCACCTCGGCACCATGATGGAGATGGAGGCCGACCGCATGACCGGCCTACGCCTCACCGATGCGGAGGTTGCAACCGAGCGGCAGGTGATCATCGAGGAGCGCGCCTCGCGCTATGATACGAGCCCTGCCGGCCGCCTGCAGGAGCAGATGGCCGCCACGCTGCACTTGGCCCATCCTTATCGTCTGCCGGTGATCGGCTGGGCACACGACATCGCCGCGCTGACGCGTGAGGATGCGCTGTCGTTCTATAATCGCTACTACGCGCCCAACAACGCCATCCTCGTCGTCGCCGGCGACGTGACGGCCGAGGAGGTGCAGCGGCTCGCGGAAGCCACCTACGGCAACATCCCCGCCAACCCTCATGTTGCGACACGTGCGCGGCCCCAGGAGCCACCGCACGAAGCGGCGCGCCGCATCACCTTGAAGGATCCGCTGGCGGGACACGCCTCCCTGCAGCGTCTCTACTTCGTGCCGAGCTACGTGACCGCCGAGCCCGGCGTCGCCGAAGCGCTGGAACTCCTCATGTCGATCGTCGGCGATGGCGCAACGGGGCGCCTCGTCCGCAAGCTGGTGATCGAGGACAAAGTCGCATCGAGTGTCGGTGGCGGCTACTGGGGCAGCGGCTTCGACTCCGGTCTCATCACCCTGCACGCCGTGGCGCCGCACGGCGACCTCGACAGCGTCGAGCACGGCATCGACCGCGTGCTGGAAGATGTACGCCGCAACGGCGTCACCGACATGGAACTCGGCCGCGCCAAGAAGGCCGCGCGGGTGCGCTACATCTTCGAGAGCGACGAGCAGGACAAGCTCGCCAACCGTTACGGCCGCGCACTGTCGGTGGGTCTCAGCATCGAGACCGTGGAGCGCTGGCCGGACGCCATCGCCGCGGTGACCGCCGCTGACATCCAGGCTGCCGCCGCGACCTATCTCGATGCACGCCGCTCGGTGACCGGCTGGCTGCTCCCCGAACGCGCCAGCGCCACGCCCATCCCCATGCACGCTCCCGTCAACGCAGGCACGCCATGAACATAAAGATCATCACCAGTCCCGGCGGCATCACGGCATGGCTGGTCGAGACGCGCGCGGTGCCGATGCTGTCGCTGCGCTTTGCCTTCGAGGGCGGCAGCGTCGAGGCACCATCCGGCAAGGAGGGACTTGCGACCTTCCTCGCCCAGATGCTCGATGAAGGCGCGGGGCCCTACGGCGGCCTCGCATTCAAGGAACGCGCCCTGGACCTCGGCGCCCGCATCGGCTTCCGCGCCGG
This sequence comes from Pseudomonadota bacterium, assembly GCA_023428515.1. The sequence goes on from JAEYXI010000164.1 coordinate 3,290, forward strand.
TCGCGATACCTTTACCGGCAGCCTCGATGTGCTGACCGAGAGCCGCGATGAAGCCGCGCAGCTGTTGCGTCTTGCGCTCACCGCCCCGCGCCTCGAAGCCGAGGCCGCCGACCGCGTCCGCCAGCGGTTGCAGGTCGCCATTACACGGTCGGCACGCGAGCCTGACAAGGTGGCAAGCGCGCAATGGGAGGCGATCGCCTTCGCCGGTCATCCTTACGCACAGCCGGTGCTCGGCACCGCGGCGAGCATCGCGGCCATCACCACCAATGACCTTGAAGCCTACCGCCGCCGTGTCTTTGCCCGCGACAATCTGAAGGTCGTGGCGGTGGGCGACATCGGCGCCGATGCGCTCGGCGTCCTGCTGGACGAGGTGTTCGGCGATCTTGCCGCAACGGGCCGCTTAACCAGCGTTGCAGACGTCGCTTCCCTTCCGGCGGGACGCCAGGCCATCGTCGAGATCGACGTGCCGCAGTCTTCGGTGGTGTTCGGCCTCGAAGCGATGGCACACGGGGATCCCGACTACATGGCAGCCGTGGTGCTGAACAACATCGTCGGCGGCGGCGGGTTCTCCTCGCGCCTGATGGAGGAGGTGCGCGTCAAGCGTGGCCTCGCCTATGGCGTCTCGACGGGCCTTTCCACCGCGCGGCACGCGGCAGTGTGGCGCGGCGGCGTCGCAACGCGCAACGAGCTGGTCGGCCAATCGATCGAGGTGATCCGCTCGGAGCTCAAGAAGGTGGCGGGCGGCACCATCACCGCGCACGATCTGGAGAACGCGCAGAGCTATCTCACCGGCTCTTATCCGTTGCGCTTCGATGCCAACGGCAAGATCGCCGGCGAGCTGCTGGGGCTGCGCATCGAAGGGCTCGGACCGGAGTATGTCAGGGAGCGCAATAGCCTCATCGAGGCGGTGACGCTGCAGGATCTGAACCGCGTGGCACAGCGGCTGTTCGGATCGGGCAAGCTCATCGTCGCCATCGCCGGCAAGCCGCTGCTCGCTGCGGGGAGCGGCGCCATCCTCGAGACGTCCGCCGCCTGAACCAGAGCGAGATCATTCACGCATGCAGAGCAGGGAACCATGAGCAAGGATCGCGGAACGCTTCGACAGGGGGCTCGCCTCACAGGCGCGCTGCTGGCGGTGGCCCTTTGCACCGGCATCGCGCAGGCGCAGGAGCAAGTGGCGCCGCCGACGCCGACAGCATCGCCCGCGGCGACTGCCGCACCGATGGCACCCGCGGTCAGCGCACCGGTCACGCAAGCGCCGACGACACCCGCGGCGAGCGCTCCAACGCCGGTGCCGCCGGCAACGACAGCGGCGCCCACCGCTACTGTTCCGACATCGCCCACACCAAGTGCACCACCTGAGGCCAGCACAACCGCGCCGGCCTTCAATGGTGTCGCCACGCCAGCGCCATCGACGCCCGAGCCCGAACATCAGACGATGGTCCCGGTCGCGTCTGCCACGGCGGCACCGACCGCGCATGGGG
>JAEYXI010000185.1 GCA_023428515.1 Pseudomonadota bacterium
ACGTGGTCGTGGCCGAGTTCCGACAGGATGGCCTGCGCCTTCTGCCGCAATTGTGCGAACGACAGTCGGCCCGGCATCGCATAGCTGGGCAGGAAGATGTTCTCCAGCACGCTCATGTCGGGCGCCAGGCTGGTTTCCTGCGCGACGAGAGCGATGCCGGAGCGCAGCGCGTCGCGCGCCGACCCGACGGCCAACGGAGCTCCCTTGAAGAGGATTTCGCCGGACGAGGGGGACAAGTGCCCACAAACGATCCTGGACAGCGTCGACTTGCCGGCGCCGTTCGCGCCGAGCAGCCCGCAAATCTCATGCCGGCGCAGCGTGATCGCCGCATCCTTGAGCGCATACGCGTTGCCGAAGAGGCGCGTGACGCCACGGGCTTCGAGCAGGGGCTCCTGAGTCTCGCTGTCGGCCATCTGCAAAGGAATTCCAGAAAATGCGTCCGGGGACAATTGTCCCCGGACAAGTTCAGGTCAAAGGCGCTTCGCCATCACATCTCGTTGGCGAAAACGGTTTCCTTGATGACCGGAAGCTCCTGCTCGATGTTCTTGCTGGTGACGATCTTGATCGGCACCAGGATCTCCTTCTCCGGAGGCTTGCCGCCAAGATGCGCGAGCATGGCGCGAGCCGATTCCTGGCCCATCAGGTAAGGCTGCTGCATGCCCGAAACGACCAGCTCGCCCGACTGAAGCAGCGGCACGAACTCCGGCACGCCGTCGAAGCCGGCGACCAGAACTTCGCCGGTGAGACGTGCCGACTTGATCGCCTGAAGGGCGCCGAGCGTCGGACCGTCGGTCTGGATGAACATTCCCTTCATGTCGGGGTTCGCAGTTGTCATATCCTGCGTGAACTTGAAGGTCTCGTCGGCGGTGTAGGTCTGCATCTGCTGCAGGCCCGCCTCCTTGGTGATACCGGCTTCCGTCAGCGCATCCTTGAAGCCCTTGGTGCGGGCCTGGCCGTTGAGACGCGCCTGGCTGATGCCGACAATGCCGACGCTGCCATCCTCCTTGCCAGCAGCCTTCATCGCCTCGGCCAGCGCCTTGCCGACGCCGTTGGCGCCCTGGTAGTTGTCGGAGATGATGAAGGAGACGTAGTCGCCGCTGTCGGTGCCGATGTCGGCGATCACTACAGGGATGTTGGCCTGCTTGGCGAGGTCGAGCACGGCGGGCGCCGTGGAACTGTCCGTCGGCGAGATGATGATGCCGGCGACGCCGCGGGCGATCGCGTCCTTGGCGTTCTTGAGCTGGGTCTGGGCGTTGTTGCCCGAATCCAGCGCCTGATATGTGTAGCCGCCTTCGGTGGCGACATTCTCGATGCCCTTGGAGAGGTAACGCCAGAAGGCGAGGTCAAGGCCGGGGGTCAGGTAGACCAACTCCTTGGATTGGGCGAGAGCGGCGGTCGCGGTGCCGGCAATGCCGGTCAACGCGGCGACGCCGGCGATGGCTACGGTTGCGAATAAGCGTCTTGTCAGCATGGAACTCCTCCTGTTGTGCTGCACGGTTTCCCGGCAGTCGCCCCCTAAGCCTTCTGAGCGGACTGCATGAAAAGCTGTTTGGTTGTGGTGTAGATGCGCGTTTCGTGGACTGCGAAAGCTTTGGCGGCCGTGTCGGGATCGTGCGTCTCCAGCCCGGCCAGGATGGCGCGGTGATCGGCTATGCTCGTCGCGATGCTGGAAGGTTGGGCGACTGCCCGCCGCCGATGGTCGAGAAGGTATGAGTAAAGATCGGCGGCCATGTCCGCCAGCGCAGCATTGCCGCCTGCCCGGTAGATGGCCGTGTGGAACTCGCGATCGCAGATGAGGAAGCGGACGGGATCGTCGATTGCCGCCTCCTGCGCCTCGATGGATTTGCGCAGGGTCTCGAGCGTCGCGGCTTCGATCCTGATGGACGCGGCGCGCGCCACCTGATCCTCGATCAGCAGCCGCGCCTCATGCACGTCGTCGAGACTATATCCGGAGATGTCGCGATAGCGGGCGGACTGGACCGCGAGGTCCCCGACGTCGGTGGCCGCGACAACCGTTCGCGTGCCCTGGGTGACGGAAAGGATGCCCTTCGTCGAAAGGATGAGGATGGCGCCGCGCACCGTTTCGCGGCTTACCGATAAAGCCGCCGCCAGTTCGCGCTCGCCAGGCAGCGGATCGCCGACATCGAGAATGCCGGTCGCGACCAAGGTCGCGATCTTCTGGACAACGAAGTCCTTCATGGACTGCTTCGGCACGCCGTTCAGCGTGGCGCCGTCGTCGCTCAGGATCGCGCGTAAGTCCATTACTCCCCCAGCCGGACACAGGTCTAGTGGTCCGGTGAATGTACCAGTAGACCTATCGTTGAGAGGCGTCAATAGAAGCGAGTGGCTCTGACACTAGAATTTCGAGCGCAAATCGCGCAGAATACGCGCTGATATTCCGAGCGGGGGGAAACCGACGCTTCGAATGTTCGGAGGAACAAGAGTATGGCCATCGCGCTATTACTCGTTCTTATCGTCGTGGGCTCCGTGCTCTTTCACGTTTTGAGCCCATGGTGGTGGACGCCTATTGCGTCCAACTGGGACTACATCGACCACACCCTCGTCATCACTTTCTGGATCACCGGTATCGTCTTCGCGGCCGTCGTCCTGTTCATGGCCTACTGCGTCTGGCGCTTCCGCCACAAGGAAGGGGTGAAGGCGCATTATGAGCCGGAAAGCAAGAAGCTCGAGACCTGGCTGACCGTCATTACCGCCGTCGGTGTCGCCGCCATGCTGGCGCCGGGACTCTATGTCTGGTCGCAATTCGTCTCGGTGCCCGACGACGCCACCGACGTCGAGGTGATTGCCCAGCAATGGCAGTGGAGCTACCGGCTGCCGGGGGCCGACGGCAAGCTAGGCACTTCCGACAGCCGGCTGGTCAGCCCGGAGAATCCGCTGGGCGTCAATCCCGAGGATCCAAACGGCCAGGACGATGTGGTCGTCGAGGCCGCCGATCTGCATCTGCCGATCGGCAAGCCGGTCAAGGTGCTGCTGCGCTCGATCGACGTGCTGCACGATTTCTACGTCCCGGAATTCCGCGCCAAGATGGACATGGTGCCGGGCTCGGTCACCTATTTCTGGTTCACGCCGATCAGGACCGGAACATTCGAGGTGCTCTGCGCCGAACTCTGCGGAGTCGGCCATGGTTTTATGCGCGGCATCGTCATGGTCGACACGACCGAGGAATATCAGGCCTGGCTGCAGGAGCAGTCGACCTTCGCACAGCTGTCGGAACCTGAGCAGGTGGGCTTGGCCGACGAGACCCAGCGATGAACGAGGAGGCGGCATAGCAGCACATTTGGCATGACGGGGTTTGGGCCGCCTCCGGCCCCGCCGGAAAGCAGGAGGTGACGTGATGGTCGAAATCACGCCTCGCGCGGGCGATGCGATACCGCCCGCGGAAGTTCCGGATGTTGAACTCTACCATCCGCACAGTTGGTGGACGACCTACGTCTTCTCGCAGGACGCCAAGGTCATCGCGATCCAGTATACCGGCACGGCGATCGCTATCGGCCTCGTCGCGCTGGTGCTCTCCTGGCTGATGCGGCTGCAACTAGGTTTCCCTGGCACCTTCGACTTCATCACCCCCGAAGCCTATTACCAGTTCGTCACCATGCACGGCATGATCATGGTGATCTACCTGCTGACGGCACTGTTCCTGGGTGGGTTCGGCAACTACCTGATCCCACTGATGGTGGGGGCACGCGACATGGTGTTCCCCTATGTCAACATGCTCTCCTACTGGATCTACCTGCTAGCCGTGCTGGTGCTGGTGGCGAGCTTCTTCGCCCCGGGCGGACCGACCGGCGCAGGCTGGACGCTTTATCCGCCGCAGGCGATTCTCGGCGGCACGCCCGGAGGCCAGCAGGCAGGCATCATCATGATGCTCGTCTCGCTGATCCTCTTCATCATCGGCTTCACCATGGGTGGCCTGAACTACGTCGTGACGGTCCTGCAGGGGCGCACGCGTGGCATGACCCTGATGCGCATGCCGCTGACCGTGTGGGGCATCTTCACCGCGACCGTCATGGCGCTGCTTGCCTTTCCGGCATTGTTCGTCGCCTCGGTGATGATGCTGTTCGACCGGGTGCTGGGGACAAGCTTCTTCATGCCGGCGCTGGTCGAGATGGGCGAACAGCTCAGCTATGGCGGCGGCAGTCCGATCCTGTTCCAGCACCTGTTCTGGTTCTTCGGGCATCCGGAAGTCTACATCGTCGCCCTGCCGGCCTTCGGGATCGTGTCCGATCTCATCAGCACCCATGCGCGCAAGAACATCTTCGGCTACCGCATGATGGTGTGGGCGATCGTCGGCATCGGTGCGCTCTCCTTCGTCGTGTGGGCGCACCACATGTATGTCAGCGGCATGCATCCGTATTTCGGCTTCTTCTTCGCCACGACGACGCTGATCATCGCCGTCCCGACCGCCATAAAAGTCTACAACTGGGTGCTGACACTGTGGCGCGGCGACATCCACCTGACCATCCCGATGCTGTTCGCACTCGCCTTCATCGTCACATTCGTGAATGGAGGGCTGACCGGGCTGTTCCTCGGCAATGTGGTCGTCGACGTGCCGCTCTCCGACACAATGTTCGTCGTCGCGCATTTCCACATGGTGATGGGCGTCGCGCCGATCCTCGTCGTGTTCGGCGCGATCTACCACTGGTATCCGAAGATCACCGGTCGGATGCTCAACGAGGCGATGGGCCGCTTCCATTTCTGGGTGACCTTCGTCGGAGCCTATCTCATCTTCTTCCCGATGCACTATGTCGGGCTGGTCGGCGTCCCTCGGCGCTACCCGGAACTCGGCGAGACGGCATTCATCCCCGATTCAGTGCATACGCTGAACGAGTTCATCACCGTTGCCGCGCTCGTCGTCGGCTTCGCGCAGATGGTCTTCCTGTTCAACCTGTTCTGGAGCCTGCGTCACGGCAGGGACGCCGGCGGAAATCCGTGGCGGGCGACGAGCCTGGAGTGGCAGACCCCGACGACGCCCCCGCCGCATGGCAACTGGGGAAAGAACGTGCCTGTCGTGTATCGCTGGGCTTATGACTACAGCGTGCCCGGCGCGCCGCAGGATTTCATCGCGCAGAACGATCCCTGGCAGCCGGAGGCGCCCGGCAGATGAGCGTCATACTCGTATTCCTGCTCGTGATCGCAGGCATCTCCGGCTGGTGGCTCAGCCACCAGCGGCTGATGTCCAAGCCATGGCTGGAGCAAGGAGCGGACGGCGCGCTATACGAGAACGACGTGACCGGAATGCCCACCGCCAAGATCGGCCTAGGTGTGTTTCTCGCGGTCGTCGGCTGTCTGTTCGCACTCTTCGCCAGCGCGTATTTCATGCGCATGGAGCTGCCCGACTGGCAGCCCGTGCCGTTGCCGCGCATTCTGTGGTTCAACACCGGCGTTCTGGTGCTGAGTTCGCTAGCGTTGCATATCGCCGTCGTTGCCGCCCGCAAGGATCAGATCGACACCACAAGACTTGCGCTGATTACGGGCGGCCTGACCACCTTGGCTTTCTTGGCGGGGCAGCTGATGGCTTGGCGGGAGCTCTCCGCCAGCGGATATTTTCTCGACGCGAACCCGGCGAACAGTTTCTTCTACCTGCTTACCGCCATGCACGGACTGCACATCGTCGGCGGTCTCATCGCGCTCGCCCGTACCACGGTCAAGGCATGGGC
>JAEYXI010000201.1 GCA_023428515.1 Pseudomonadota bacterium
TTGCGGAAGCGTTGGTCGATCTATTCGGGGTATTCCTTGGCGGAAAGCCTCACGACGATGATGAAGTAGCCGACGACCACGACCACCATCACGATCAGCGCAGTCCAGCTGAAGGTGTAGTCGAAGCGGGCGGTGATGACCTCGTTGGCGGAGGCCGCGTCGGGGAAGCCGAGCACCGCCCATTGGGCCTGCTCCACCTCGTTCTGGCCCAGCGCTTCCCAGGTCGGGTTCTCGATCGGCGCGGGCGTCTTGGCCGCGCCGGCAAGTCCCATGTAGAGCGGCAAATAGAGGGCGCCGACCGTCAGCACGAGCAGCACGACCACGTCGACGATCTGCCCGGCAAGGCTTTGTTTTGGAGGCTTGTAAGCCATGACCGGCTCCCTAGCTTTTGCGCTTGCGCATCTCGTCGAGATGCATGATGTCGAGGCCGTAGATGAACGACTTGTCGTCGCTGTAGTGGCGCAGCATCGCCACGATGGCCGCCGTGTTGAACGCCAGGACGAGGACGGCCGCGATCGCGAGCACGATCCGTATCCCCCCGTTGCCGATCAGCGGCCACATCGTGAACAGCGCGAACAGGATCGTCAGCCAGAGGCCTATGACGAAGGCCAGCGCGCCCCTGCGGTCCCTTTGATGCATGCGGTCGATTCGCGCTTCGAGCGAATGCGCGTCGGCCATTTCACCGATTCTTGCTACCATCTTCCCTCCGGCAATCTTGATTTTTATGAAAACTACTTGCCTCGCAGGAATGTCCGCCCGTTCGGGCCCTGCGTCAAGCCGCCGCATGTGCTGCATTGCATCAATTCGATGCAAATGCATGGAAAGCAGGCATTCGATCATGGCGGCCGACATCAGGCACAGGCGCGGATTCCGCTGGCGCGTCTCGCCTGCCGCAACGCCTGTCGCGACTTGCCTGTCAGGAAAACAATTTGCACGCCAGTATTGCACTGCCCCGCGAAATCGGGTCAGTATTTCGCCATGCGGGCAGAGGGCCAGGGGAACGGCTCCGCCGACTGAGACAACGAGGGAGAGACTATATGACCCGTTCCTGGAGATTTTCGACGCTGATCGACCGCCACAAGGCGCTCGGTTCGAACCTCGAGGACTGGAGCGGCATGGGCACCGCCTGGAGCTATTCCGGCGATCCTGACAAGGAATATCTGGCGATCCGCACCAAGGCCGGCCTGATGGACGTGTCGGGCCTGAAGAAGGTGCACATCACCGGGCCGCATGCCGCCCACCTCATCGACCTCGCCACCACGCGCGACCCGGAAAAGATCTATCCCGGCAAGTCGGCCTATGCCTGCATGCTGAACGAGGCGGGGAAATTCACCGACGACTGCATCATCTACCGCATCAGCCCGAACTCGTGGATGGTGGTGCACGGCTCCGGCACCGGCCATGAGGAACTCACCCGCGCGGCGCAGGGCAAGGACGTGTCGCTGCGCTTCGACGACAATCTGCACGACCTCTCGCTGCAGGGCCCGCTCGCCGTCGACTACCTCGCCAAGCACGTGCCCGGCATCCGCGACCTGCCCTACTTCCATCACATACAGACGCAGCTCTTCGGCTTCCCCGTGATGATCTCGCGCACCGGCTACACCGGCGAGCGCGGCTACGAGATCTTCTGCCGCGGACAGGACGCCGTCGCCATCTGGGACCGCATCCTCGCCGAGGGCAAGAAGATGGGCATCATCCCCTGCCGCTTCACCACGCTCGACATGCTGCGCGTCGAGAGCTACCTGCTTTTCTATCCCTATGACAATTCGCAGAAATACCCCTTCGCCGACGAAGGTCCCGGCGACACGCTGTGGGAGCTCGGCCTCGACTTCACTGTCAGCCCCGGCAAGACGGGCTTCCGCGGCGCCGAGGAGCATTATCGCCTGAAGGGCAAGGAGCGCTTCAAGATCTACGGCGTGCTCCTGAAGGGCAAGGAGCCGGCCGACGAAGGCGCGCCGGTCTACCACAAGGGCAAGCAGGTCGGCGTCGTCACCTGCGCCATGTATTCGCCGCTCGCCAAGAAATCGATGGGCATCGCGCGCCTCTCGATCGACACCGCGGTGAAGGACACGCCGCTCGAGATCCACAACAAGAGCGGCGTCATCAAGGCGACCGCGCAGCCGCTGCCCTTCGACGATCCGAAGAAGCTGAAGCGCACCGCGAAGGGTTGAGGAAACCACAACCGGAGGGACCTGCAAGAGATAATAGGGAAAGGCCGCATTGCCGATTGAACCGACGATCAAGAGCAGGCCCGTTTACGGCACGCTCTCGCCCCAGCCAGGCACCGACCATCTCTTCATCGCCGACGCCGAAGGGGCGGAGGCGATCCTCGACCTTGCGAAAGCAGCACCCGAAGGCTTCTTCGACGCCGCCGAGATCGTCTTCATCCCGCGCGCGTCGGGCGACAGATATCTCGCCGACCTCCATGCGCTGAAGCCCGCCCGCTTCTATGAAGGTCCCTCGATCGGCGCGGCGCTGCCACGCCTGAAACAGACCTTCGCCACCGCGCATATGGGCCTGCGCCTCTACCTCGCCGGCACAGAGGGCCTCATCGGCCAGGCCATGCAGGCCGCGCTGGAAGCCGGCATCGATCACAGCTCCATCCAAACCGAGCATCGCGGATCGCTGGCGCGCCGCGTCCAGTGCGTCCACTGCAAGGGCATCACCGAGGACGTCACCACGCAGCCCGTGACGTGCTCGCATTGCGGCCTACTTCTTCTGGTACGCGATCACTATTCGCGCCGCCTCGCCGCCTTCCAGGGCGTCTGCATCAACGCCGAGGACCAGAGCGAGCAGGTGCCCGTCGAGGAGGTTTTTCGATGAGCGCGGGAACGACAAAACTTGACGTCACCGTCGCGGACATCGTCCCGGTCAACGAGCTCGTCACGCGTTTCCACTTCCGCCCGACCTTGGGCGGCGCGCTCCCCACCTTCTCCGGTGGCGCGCATGTCGTGGTCGAGATGCGCGAGCACGAGGGCGCCATCCCGCGCCTCAACCCCTATTCGCTGATGTCCTCGCCGCTGAACACTAGCGAGTACACGATCTCCGTCCGCCGCGACGATGTCGGCCGCGGCGGCTCGCTCTTCATGCACCGCAAGGTGAAGCCGGGCGACCGCATGGTCATCTCCTACCCGGTCAACCTCTTCTCGCTCGACCTCAGGGCGAAAAAGCACCTGATGATCGCCGGCGGCATCGGCATCACGCCCTTCATGGCGCAGACCGCGCAGCTTGCCTCCTCCGGCGGCAATTTCGAGCTGCACTATGCCTGCCGCACCGCCTCGCTCTTCACCTATGGCGACGTGCTCTCCGAGCGCTACGGCAAGCGTATCCACCTCTACCACGACGACCGCGGCGAGAAGATCGAGCTTGCCCGCCTGCTCGCCTCGCAGCCGCTCGGCACGCATCTCTACATCTGCGGCCCCGCCCCGATGATCGACTGGGTGCGCAGGACCGCCGCAGAGGCAGGCTGGCCCCACGAGAATGTGCATTTCGAGCATTTCTCCGCGCCGCAGCCCGGAAAGCCCTTCGATGTCGACCTGGCCGTCAGTGGCAAAAAAATCCATGTCGGCGAGCAGCAGAGCCTGCTCGAAGCCATCGAGGCAGCCGGCGTCGACCCGCCCTATCTCTGCCGCGGCGGTGTCTGCGGCCAGTGCGAGACAAATGTCATCTCGTCCGACGGCAAGTTCCTGCACAACGACCACTGGCTGACCGAGGAAGAGCACCGCTCGGGCTGCAAGATCATGCCCTGCGTGTCGCGCTTCGAGGGCCGCTCGCTCGTATTGGAAAGGTAGGGGAGCACTTCACGATGGGCATCCAATTCCGCAAAGAAACCTTCCGCGACGACTTCACCTTCAAGAACTCGCCGGAGCACATCCGCCGCTTCCCCTTCCCGTTCCACGAAGACAGCTACATGTACGCGGTCAACATCGAGCCGCATGTGCCGGGCCCCGCCGGCAGCGTGCTGGAGAACCTCATCGACGTCGACGAGCACTACGTCTCCGAGATGCAGGACCGCGCGCTGGTGCTCGCCGAAGACCCGCTGCGCTGCCAGTCGCTGCCGCACATGACGCTCGCCGGCTGGGATCTGCTCGAGCTCCTGATGACCGAGCAGGCCAAGGGCTACCCCGAGCATTTCACGCTGACGCGCGACGGCGACAACTGGCACTGGATCAACCGGCCGCTGGGCATCGACCAGAAATTCGTCTTCGGCGACCTCACGACGCTGCCCTACGGCCCGATGGAATACATCACCCGCCAGAGCCAGGGCGACTTCTGCATCCTCGACCAGCGCGACGGCAATCTCTGGATGGACGCCGGTATCGTCACCACCCAGGCCGACTGGTCGCTCGACTTCGACATCGGCATGAACTTCTTCGAGTGGCACGCGCCCGTACCGCTGGCGCACGAGAAGGGCATCTTCACCCGCGCGCTGAAGTTCCTGACCAACATCCAGCAGGGCAAGCCCGCGCGGCGGTTGAACTGGACGATGACCATCAACCCCAGGCTCGACACGTCGCCTGAGAATTACCACAAATGGGGCCCCGACCGCACGACGGTGACATCAGACAACGTCGGCCAGAAGGTCCATCTGCGCGTCGAGCTGCAGAGCTTCTGGCGCCTGCCGCGCTCCAACGCGATGGTCTTCCCGATCCGCTGCTATCTCATCAAGATGGACGAGCTGGTCACCTCGAAGAAATGGGCGCGCCGCCTCCACCGCGTCATCCGTGACCTGCCCGAGGAACTCGCCACCTACAAGGGCCTCACCCGCTACCGCCCGACGCTGATCGAATGGCTGTCGAAACACGACGACGGCGCGCCCACCTCGCCAGGCTTCGGGCCGGACTAGCGCCAACCACCCCCAAGCGTCGAGGTGTCGGCGATTGGCATATCCTCACCCCCGGGCAGGGGGAGAGGTGGCTCGGTCCTGAGCCTGTCGAAGGACCGAGACGGAGTGGGGGTGCTTTCACGCGATTGCCCGGAGCTCGATCCCCCCGCCCTACACCCTAGGCGGCCATGTCCTCTGGATGGCGGCGAAGAAAAACGCCGTCGTCAGGCCGAACAGGATGAGGCCGTTGACCGCCTCGATCGTGCCGAGCAGCATCCACTGCCGTTCCAGGTAAATGTCGGCATGGCCGTAGCTGGTCATCGCGCCCAGCGAATAGAGCACCGCCGTCCTGAAGTCGGGCAACGCGCCGAGCCAGACGTAGAGCTTCGCCCAGGCGAGTCCCTCCAGCCCGTGCAGCAGCGCGGCGGCGACCGCCAGAAGCCCGACCGTCGCGATGAAGCGGAAGTGCCCGCCTTCGCGCCGGGCGACTTCCGGCACCAGCGCGCGCGTGATCGCCATGAAGGCGGCGACATGAAACACGATCGTCGCCACCGCGAGCGGCAAGCCGAATTCCCAGTCGGATGCCCACATGTGCTGTCTCCCGCGCCGACGTTTGCGCCCCTCCGAAACCAACAACCTTCTGGGGATGGGCCTTCCTCGCCGGTCAGAATACCGGCCTATAGCCACCTTTGACTTGCGCGACGGAGATCATCGCGCCCTGAATAGTTATCCCGCCCGCGCTACTCGGACCTCGCCAGTACGCCCAGCCCATTGACGTTCAGATTGTCGATGGTGATGGCGGTCGCCTTTCCGCCGGGTCCGATCGCGAACGTCACCGGCGAGGGCATGTCGGCCATTTCCTGGTCGGGATAGATCAGGAAGAGGTCGCGGTCGAAATGCGTCATCGGATAGGAGGTCTTGCCGCCGGGTCCGACCTTCAGGGTCAGCGCATCGCCGTCGGCCTCTACCCACGCCTCCCCGACATAGTCGTTGGAATAGCTTCCCGTATAGGCGGCTGCAGGCAGCGCCGGCGTCGCCGGCGTGGGTTTCGTGCCGAACGCCTGTTTCGCCGCCTCCACCGCCGGGCCGAACATACCGCCGTAGATGGCGTTCCAGTCGCCGATCCAGTCCCCTTCGACAGAGCCCTTGAAGACCAGGTCGGCGAAGCTGTCGGCCAGCCCCTCCGGCACGCCTGTCGGGAAAGCGTTGGCCAGCACCAGTATGCCGAGCTGGTGCTGGGGATAGAGCGTCACCTGCGTGCGCACGCCGACGCTGAACGCGCCGGCATGGCCCCAGGAGAGCCCGTAGCGGCCGAGTTCGACGTTCCAGCCAAGCCCGTAGAAGGACGTGCCGCCGGTCACGGGATTGTTGCCGCGCGCCATTAGCGGCACATGGGTGGCGGCAAGCGCGGCCTCGCTGATCAGTTGCCTGCCGTCGAATTTGCCGTTGGCAAGCTCGAGCCGCATCCATTGGGTCAGGTCGCGTGCCGATGAACTGACCCCGCCGGCCGGCGCCTGCGCGGTGGCGTCGCGCTTCAGCTTCGCCTCCCATTTGCCGACGCCGCCGATATGCAGCGCCGAGCGGTTCTGCCGCGCCAAGAAATCGGCGTATCGCGAAGAGGTCTGCTCCATGCCGAGCGGCCGGTAGAGCTTCTCTTCCGCCACTTCCTCCCACGGCTTGCCGGTCGGCATGGCGGCGGCGAGCGCGCCCGCCGTTAGGCCGGCGTTGGAATAGGCGTAACCGGCGCGGAAGCTCGACGAGGGCGGCACCAATCTCAGGCGATGCATCACCACGTCGCGGGTAAAGCCGATGTCCTCGAGATCGTCGCCGGCATTGCCCGGCAGTCCGCTGCGGTGGTTGAAGAGGTCGCGCACCGTCACCTGCTGGGTCGGGTAGGGATCCTTCAGCGCGAAGGCCGGGTAGAGGTCGGCGACGCGCGAGCCCCAGTCGAGAATGCCCTCGCTGACCAGCGCGGCCACCACGGTCGATGACACCGGCTTCGACAGCGAGGCGATCTGGAACACGGTGTCGGCGTCGACAAGCTCCGGCTTGCCCGCTTCGCGCAGGCCGAAGCCCTTGAGGTAGACGACCTCGTCATTATGGACGACCGCGATCGCCAGCCCGGGCACGCCGCCGCCGTCGACCTCTTTCTGCGCCAACGCTTCAAGCTTGGGCAGCGCCGCGACAACCTTTTCGCGCGTGACGGGCTCGGCGGCGACGATGGCCGAGGCCGCAAGAAGCACGCAGCCTGAACCTGCGATTTTCGCAATCCAGGACATGGAAACTCCCCTCCTTGCTGCCTCGCGCGGAGAGTGGCAGCTTTGCGCGCCAAACGGAAGCGCCATCGACTCCCACCCCTCCCCATGCCACCATGCGCTCTCTCCGTGGAGCCACCCCTTGCCCGATGAAGTTATCCTCCGCCGCTGGACCGGCAAGGTCGCGACGGATCGCGCTCAGGAATATGCGAAATACATGGCAGACACCGGCTTCGAGGAGATCGAGACGACCGAGGGCAATCTCGGCCACCAGATCATGCTGCGAGACCTCGGCGACGGCACCACCGAGATCACCGCGCTCTCCTGGTGGGTGAGCATGGATGCGATCCGGGCGCTGGTTGGCGACGATTGCGAGCGCGCCCACTACTATGCGGTCGACGACATCTACCTGGTCGAGAAGGCCGACACCGTCGAGCACCACGTCGTCTTTTCCGGCTTCACCCCGCCCGAGCGGTAAGGACGCCTTTTTTCCTCTCCCCGTTACTATACGGGGAGAGGATGTCGGCGAAGCCGACAGGTGAGGGGCAGTGCGAGTATGTGAGAATTTGCACGGCCTCGGCCGGAGGGTGTTACTGCCCTTAAAAAAAATTTCCTCCGAACTTTATCCCCACTCCCGAAACCTCCCTCATACTCCGCGCCAGCAGCTTGCTTGTGGGAACGGGTGGCCACAACCTCCATTCAGGCAAGTGTGGCGCTGGAGTAACGCCCGCTGGGTTGCGCGGGACATCTCCGGTCGACTG
>JAEYXI010000361.1 GCA_023428515.1 Pseudomonadota bacterium
CAACCGTCTTTTGCGGGACGGGCTTTCCCGCCACCGGCTTTGGAGGGACGGGCCGTTCGGCCGCCTTGGCCGCAGGCTTCGCGGCGGGCGGCCTCTCGGCCTTTGTCGTTGCAGCCACCGGTTTCGAAGGCCGGGGCCTTGCCTCGGCGCTGCGCTCGAACCGTGTCGGCACGCGCTCCGGCGGGCGCGGCTTCTTCATGTCCTCGTGCACCACCCAAACCCCGGCCGCGATTGCGCCGAGAATCAGCCATCTGAATTTTGGAAGCGCCAGAGCCATGCCCGGAGCATGACCGCAAGACTTTAAAACCGGGTTGACGGGATCAGGCCGCCGGCGCGTTCTGCCTAGCCTGCCAGTCGGCGAGCGCGGCTTTCAACGCGTCGCTGCCTGCCGCCGTCGTCGCCGCATCGGGCGAAAAGCCCATGCCCATCATCTTGCGGCCAAGCATATGGTCCGCCGGGCGATTGACCGATTCGATGCCGATCAGCCGACCGCCGGCATAGTGGAAGATCGAGAATTTGTTGTCGGCGGGCTCGCCCAACATGATTTGCCTGTCGCTGCCGCCGGTCAGCCCGACCATCTGCAGCTTCATGTCGCCAATGTCCGACCAGAACCAGGGCACCGCCAGGTAGGGATCAGAATGTCCGGTGATGGTGTGCGCGGCGAGTTTTGCCTGGTCGGTCGCGTTCTGCACCGATTCGAGCCTGACATCGCCGCCGGTGAACCAGTGCCGGTAGCTCGCCGCGTCGCCGATGGCGAGCACGTCGGGCGCCGAACTGCGCATCTGCGCGTCGACGCGGATGCCGTTCGCGGTCTCGATGCCCGCGGCTGCGGCGAGTTCGGCATTGGGCACGACGCCGATGCCGACAACAAGCATTTTTGCAGGGATGCGCTCGCCGGCGGAGGTGACGACCGCGCTGACATGGCCGCCCTCGCCTTCGATCCGGCTGACGACCGTGTTGAGAAGCAGCCGTACGCCCGACTGGGCAAGCCGGCCGGCGACATGCGCCGAGATTGCCGGTGCAAGCGCGCGCGCAAGCAGGCGCTCCTGAGCTTCCACGACGGTGACGCGCCGCCCGCCTGCCGCGAGCGTCGCGGCGATCTCCAGCCCGATGAAGCCGCCGCCGAGGATGACGACGTCCTCGCAGGTCGCGGCAAGCGTCCGGATCGTGCGCGCGTCGGCGACCGAACGCAGCGACAACACGCCGGCAAGCGGTCCGCCCTCGATGGGCAGCATACGCGGCCGCGAGCCGGTGGCGAAGATTGCCTTGTCGAAGGAGAGATCGCTTCCCGATGCGAGCTTCAGGCGCTTCGCGGCCGGGTCGAGGCTTTCGACGCTCTCACCGAGCAGCAGGTCGATCGACGCGCCGGAATAGAAGGCTTCGGCGCGCAGGATCTGCGGCTTTGCCTCGGCGTCCTTGATGAAGGTCTTGGACAGCGGCGGCTTATGATAGGGGAGTTCGGCCTCGTCGCCGATCAGCAGGATGCGGCCGCCGAAACCTTCGTCGCGCAGGCTCGCGGCGGCCTGCACGCCACCGTGTCCCGCTCCAATGATGACGACGCCGTTGCTCATGGCTGTTCCGGTTCCTGCCTAGCATTGCCGTGCCTGCGGAAACTGTCCGCGAGCGGCGCGAAAGGGCGCGTTCGGGTCGCATCCGGCACGGCCGCCTGTCAAGATGGTGTCTTGAGGGCATAAACATGACCGTTCTAGTTTAGAATAGTTCTAAACTATTGATTGAATTAGCCTTTTCTTCGAAATTCATTGACTCTGGGGGGCTGCAGGGCCTAATCAGCCTGTGCCTTGGGGCATTTCCCTTTGATGTATGGGCCTTGAACCCGTTCGATTGGAGGAATTCTGGTGGTTTTCCCATTCGATCCGCTTGGCGCGGAGCGCCAGCATGGCGTGAGGGGCTGCGCTGCCGGTCCTGCATGGACGATTTTCAGGCGCCGATGCGCGCATTTTTTCATTGAGGAGAGAAAGATGAACCGAGTCAAAGGTTTGACCGGAGGCTTGACGGGTATGAGGGTGTTGCTGGCCGCGACCGGCGTCCTGACGGTGGCCATGGCGTTGCCGGCTGCCGCCGAGACCGATCCCAAGGCGGTGATCGCCACCTATGCCGACATCGCGCTTGCCGAATATGAGGACGCGCTGACCACCGCCAAGGCGCTCGACGTCGCGGCGGACGCGCTGATTGCCAGCCCGTCGGCCGAGACGCTCGCCGCGGCGCGCGAGGCCTGGAAGGCTGCCCGCATCCCCTACCAGCAGACAGAGGTCTACCGTTTCGGCAATGCCATCGTCGATGATTGGGAAGGCCGCGTGAACGCCTGGCCGCTGGACGAGGGATTGATCGACTATGTCGACCAGGCCTACGGCACGGAATCGGACGAGAACACGCTTTATACCGCCAATGTGATCGCCAACCCTGAGATCGAGATCAACGGCGAAAAAGTCGACGCGGCCAAGATCACGCCGGAATTCCTGTCCGGCACGCTGCAGGAAGCCGGCGACATCGAGGCCAACGTCGCCACCGGCTACCACGCCGTCGAGTTCCTGCTCTGGGGCCAGGACCTGAACGGCACCGGACCAGGCGCCGGCAATCGTCCCCACACCGACTTCGACAAGGCGAACTGCACGGGCGGCAATTGCGAACGCCGCGCCGAATATCTCGCTGCCGCCACCGACCTGCTGGTCGCGGATCTCGAGGAGATGGTCGCCAACTGGGGAGCCGACGGCGAAGCGCGCAAGGGCTTGGTCGAGGGCGATCCGAAGGCCGGCATCTCGACCATCCTCACCGGCATGGGCTCGCTTTCCTATGGCGAGCTCGCCGGCGAGCGCATGAAGCTCGGCCTGCTGCTGCACGATCCCGAGGAGGAGCACGACTGCTTCTCGGACAACACCCACATCTCGCATCTCTACGACGCGGTCGGCATCCGCAACGTCTATCACGGCAGCTATACCCGCGTTGACGGCTCCAAGGTCGAGGGTCCTTCGGTTTCCGACCTCGTCAAGGAAGCGGATGCCGGCATCGACACCGAACTGTCCGGCAAGCTCGACGTCACGGTGAAGGCGATGGAGGCGATCCAGGCGCGCGCCGTGGGCGGCGAGGCCTACGACCAGCAGATCGGCGAAGGGAATGCGGAGGGCAACGCGGCCGTGCAGGCGGCGATCGACGGGCTGGTCGACCAGACCAAGTCGATCGAGCGCGCGGTCGCGGCGCTGAAGCTCGACGCCATCGCGTTCGAGGGTTCCGACAGCTTGGATTCCCCTGACAAGGTGTTCCAGTAACACCTAAATAACAGCCAGACGGCGCGGGGAACGCGCCGTCAGCCAGCCCAGAGTTTTAGATGCTTATCTGTCACTGCAACCTGATAACCGAGAAGGAGATCGAGGAGACGATCATCCAGCTGCTCGAGAAGGACCCCTGGCAGCTCATCGTGCCGGCGAAGGTCTACCATACCCTGCAGAAGCGGGGTCGCTGTTGCGGCTGCTTCCCAAATGTGGTGGAAACGATCATTCGGGTCACCGAGCATTACCACTCCGGCTCGGAGGCGAGCGGAGCGGATGTCGTTTCACACCTAGACCGCGTGCGTGGACTGCGGTCTGAATTTGGGAGCAGAAGCCATGAAAGGCGAAAAGCAGGTAATCGAGCGGCTTAACGAGGCGCTGTTCCTGGAGTTGGGCGCCGTCAACCAGTATTGGGTACACTTCAGGTTGCTGGAAGACTGGGGCTACACCAAGCTGGCGAAGAAGGAGCGGGCGGAATCGATCGAGGAAATGCACCACGCCGACAAGCTCGTGGCGCGCATCATCTTCCTCGAGGGACATCCCAACCTGCAGTCGGTGGCGCCGTTGCGCATCGGCCAGAACGTCAAGGAAGTGCTGGAATCCGACCTTGCCGGCGAATACGACGCCCGCACGGCCTACAAGAAGTCCCGCGACGTCTGTTACGAAGCGGGTGACTATGTGAGCATGAAGCTGTTCGAAGAACTCTTGGCGGACGAGGAAGGCCATATCGACTTCCTCGAGACCCAGCTCGACCTGCTGGCCTCGATCGGCGAGGCCAAGTACGGCCAGCTCAATGCCGATTCGGCCAACGAAGCCGAGGTCGGAGACCACTAGGATCATGAACTCATGCGGCGCGCCATAGCAGTCTTCCTGCGCCGCAACCGGAATCCGGCTCCCGTCCCCTTCCCGCTTGGAGCGTGGAGGGGATGGGCAAGCCTCCTTGCCGGCATCATGCTGGCCGGCCCTGTCCTTGCCGGCGACATCGCCAACCTCCCGACCAAACGCACCGACCTGACGCCGAAGGACCTCGCCCGCGTCGAAGCGATCACCAGGCCGACCAAGGATTTTTCGAAGCCCGAGCAGTTCGAACTGATGCAGGGTGGGGCGGGGACGTCCGAGAAGCGGCCCAACCAGGATGCTTTCTCGCAATCCTCCGCCAACATCACCTTCGAAGAAGAAGGCACGTTCAAGCTCGGCAATGCGCTGTTCCGCAAGCTCTGGGTTTCGTCTCCTTCTTCGACCCAGGCGTCGGACGGATTGGGGCCGCTGTTCAATGCGCGGGCCTGCCAGAGCTGCCACCTGAAGGACGGCCGCGGCCATCCGCCGGAGGGCAATTCCGACGCGACCTCCATGTTTCTTCGCCTTGCCCGGGCGGCCGAGACGGAGGAGGAGCGGCAGGCGGTCGCCGACCGCGCCGTGCTCAATTTCCCCGATCCTGTCTATGGCGGGCAATTGCAGGACCTTGCCGTGCCGGGACTGGCCGGCGAAGGGCGCATGAAGATCGCCTATGAGGAAATTCCCGTCACGCTCGGCGACGGCACCAAGCTCTCGCTGCGCAAGCCGAGCTATTCGGTCGAGAAGCCGGCTTACGGTCCGCTCGACCCGAGGACGACGCTGTCGCCGCGCGTCACGCCGCAGATGATCGGCCTTGGCCTGGTCGAGCAGATCCATCCGGCAGACATTCTTGCGAACGCCGATCCTGACGACGCCGACGGCGATGGCATCTCGGGCAGGGCTTCGGTCGTGCGGGATGCGAAAACCGGCGAGCTGACGCTCGGCCGTTTCGGCTGGAAGGCGTCAAAGCCGACGATCCGCGAGCAGACGGCGGACGCCTTCGTCGGCGACCTAGGCATCTCTAATCCGGATGTGCCGAAATCCTGGGGCGACTGCACCGAGGCGCAAACGGCCTGCCGCGCCATGCCGATCGGCGTACAGAAGCGGCTGGGAGATACCGAGGCGCCCGACCCAGTGCTTGACCTCGTCACCTTCTATTCGCAGAACCTCGCGGTGCCGGCCCGGCGCGACATCGACAGGCCGGAGGTGCTGCGCGGCAAGCAGGTGTTCTACGAGTCTGGCTGCGCCGCCTGCCATACGCCGAAATTCGTCACCAGTCGCGATGCGCCGAACAAGGCGCAGAAGTTCCAGCTGATCTGGCCATATTCCGACTTCCTGCTGCACGACAT
>JAEYXI010000241.1 GCA_023428515.1 Pseudomonadota bacterium
CCGCGCGGCGCGCGCCGGGGGCGCCGGGGGGGGCCCGCTACGGCAGTGCTCGACGTTCTTTTGCGCAGAGAGCTGCCTCCGCCGACCCCCTCTGTCGCCTGCGGCGACATCTCCCCCTCAAGGGGGGAGAAAATCAGCACGTCCCTCATTCCGCCGCCGCCTTGGCCTTTGCCGTGCGCTCGGCCGCCGCGCTGCCTTCCAGCGTGCCGATCAGCCGCTTCTTCACCGCCTCCTGCCGGGTCGGGTTCTCGATCTTCGCGCCGGTCAGGTCGGTCACGTAGAATGTGTCGATCACCTTCTCGCCGAAGGTGGTGATATGGGCGGACGCAATATCCAGCGAAAGGTCGGACAGCGCGCCGGTGATCTCCGACAGCAGGCCCGGACGGTCGAGGCCCTCCACCTCGATGACCGAAAAGCGGTTCGACAGCGAATTGCCGATATCGGCGCGCGGCTTGATCTTGAAGGTCTTGGCGCCGCGCTTCGGCTTGGTGCGTTTCTCGATCATCTCGGGCAACCACACCTTGCCCGAGAGCACGTCCTCGATCAGCTTGCCGACGCGCTCAGCACGCCGCCGTTCGTCCTCGTCGCGGTCGAACTCCCTTGATATCAGGATGGTGTCGAGCGCCCGCCCGTCGGCGGTGGTGAAGATTTGCGCGTCGACGATGTTGCCGCCCGCCGCAGCACAGGCGCCGGCGATCACCGACAGCAGGCGCGGATGGTCCTGCGCCAGCACCGTGATTTCCGTCACCGCCTCGAAAGCGTGCGTCGTCACCATCGTGGCGAGCTTCTTCTTGGCCGCATCCGCCTCGCGGATAAACGCGGCGTGGCGCAGCTGGTCCTCCGGCGCGACGGTCAGCAGATAGTTCTCATAGTGCAGCTGGACATATTTACGGCGCAGCTTGTCGGGCCAGTCGGCCAGCCCTGCGGCCAACTGCTCGCGCGCCTCGGCGGCCCGGTCGGCGCGCTTCATCTCCGAGAAGCCGCCGGTCAGCAGAAGCTCGGTCTCGTAGTACAAGTTGCGCAGGAGCTGGCCCTTCCAGCCGTTCCAGACGCCCGGCCCGACGCCCCTGATATCGCAGACGGTGAGCACCAGGAGCAGTTTCAGCCGCTCGACCGACTGCACGATGGAAGCGAAATCGTCGATCGTCTTCCTGTCGTTGAGGTCGCGCGTCTGCGCCGTCATCGACATGACGAGATGGTTCTCGACAAGCCAGGCGACCGTCTCCGTGTCGGCGGCCGACAGGCCCATATGCGGGCAGAGCCGCCGCGCGATCTTCGCCCCCGCCTCCGAGTGGTCTTCCGGCCGGCCCTTTGCGATGTCATGCAGGAGCACCGCGACGTAGAGCACCTCACGCTGCTTCCTCAGCCCCGGCATCAGCGAATGCGACAGCGGGTGGACCTTCTCGCCGTCGCCGCGCTCGATCTCGTGCAGCACGCCGATGCAGCGGATGAGATGCTCGTCGACCGTGTAGTGGTGGTACATGGAGAACTGCATCATGGCGACGATCTTGCCGAAATCGGGGATCAACCGGCCGAGCAGCCCCGCCTCGTTCATGCGCCTGAGATTGAGGCTCGGATCGCGGTCCGACGTCAGGATGTCGAGGAAGAGCCGGTTCGCCTCAGGGTCGCGGCGCAGGTTCCTGTCGACCAGGCCGAGCGAGCGGGTGAGCAGCTTCAGCGCGTCGGGATGATACTCCAGCCCGTGCTTGTCGGCGAACCAGAAGAGCCGGAGCATATTGACCGGATCGCGCTCGAAGACGTGGTCGTCGGCGATGTTGATGCGATGGTTGTCGACGATGAAGTCCGCGGTGCCGGCGAGCTTGCGCTTGCGCCGCTGGAAGGTCAGGAAGATGCGGTTGAAGCCCGGAACATGCTTTGCCTGTTCCTCCTCCAGTGCGGCGCAGAAGATGCGGGTCAGGTCGCCGACATCCTTGGCGATCAGGAAGTAGTGCTTCATGAAGCGCTCGACCGCCGACAGGCCGGGATGGGTGGTGTAGCCGAGCCGCTCGGCGATATCGCGCTGTATGTCGAAATGCAACCGCTCTTCGGCCTTGCCGGTCAGGAAGTGCATGTGGCAGCGCACCGCCCAGAGAAAATCCTCGGCCTTCCTGAACTGGTCGTATTCGCCTTGCGTGAACACGCCCTTGTCGACCAGTTCCTCGGCCGTGCGCACGCGGTAGAAATACTTGCCGATCCAGAACAGCGTGTGCAGGTCGCGCAGGCCGCCCTTGCCGTCCTTGACGTTGGGCTCGACCAGATAGCGCGTGTCGCCCGCCTTGGCGTGGCGCTCGTCGCGCTCGGCGAGCTTGGCCTGCACATATTCCGCGCCGGTGCCCTTCACCACTTCCTTGTCGAAGCGGCTCATCAGCTCGTCGTAGAGCGCCTCTTCCACCCACAGGAAGCGCGCCTCGAGGATCGAGGTGCGGATGGTGATGTCGGAACGCGCCTGCCTGATGCACTCGTCGACATTGCGGGTGGCGTGGCCGACCTTCAGCCCGAGGTCCCACAGCATGTAGAGCATGTATTCGACGACCGCCTCGCCGAACGGCGTCTGCTTGGCGGGCAGCAGGAAGAGCAGGTCGATGTCGGAGCCTGGCGCCAGCGTGCCGCGGCCGTAGCCGCCGGTCGCCACCACGGCCATGCGCGGCGCAGCTGCCTTGCCCTTCGGCTGCGGCACCTGCGTCGTCGCGAAATCGTGCAGCGCGCGGATGATCTCGTCCATCAGATGCGACAGCCGCTTGGCGCAGGCCGCGCCGCTACCGTCCTCGATGAGCAGTTTTTCGCCCGCGCTCCGGCCGGCCGCCAGCGTGTCCTTGAAG
>JAEYXI010000248.1 GCA_023428515.1 Pseudomonadota bacterium
TGCCGCCCGAATGGGCCACGTTCCGCTCGCTGATGGTGCACCCCGCCGCAGGCGGGCGCGGCATTGGCAGGCTGCTGGTCGACCGCTGCATCGATGCGGCCCGCAGGAGCGGCGCGTCCGTTCTCGGCATTCACACGGCGGACTTCATGACGGCGGCGCGGCGCATCTACGATCATGCCGGCTTCTCCCGCTGTCCCGAGCACGATTTCCTCGCCTCAAGCTTCTTCGGCTTCGACCCTGCCGGGGGCGACATCCTCGTCACGGCCTATCGCCTCGACCTCTGAATTCCAGGGAACCACCGATGGAAAACCCGCAACTCTACCTGCTGCTCTGGTCAGCACTCTCCTTTTGGGGTCTCGGCCAGATATGGCTGGTGCAGATCGTCGTCTATCCGCTTTTCGCCAAGGTCGGCGAGCCGGAATACATCTCCTATCACCGCTTCTACACCAGCCGGATCCCGCTGGTGGTCATCCTGCCCGGCTTCGCCAGCTTCCTACTGCCGATCCCGCTGGCTTTTTTCGGGCCTGGCGTGCCCGTCTGGCTGACGGCCGCGAACATCGCCATGGGCATTGTCGGGCTGCTCGTCACGGTGCTGTTGGAGATTCCGCGCCACGGAAAGCTTGAAAGAGGAGGCAAGAACGAGGTCACGATTTCCGAATTGATCCGCTACAACTGGCCGCGCACCGCGTCGATCACGGCGCAGGCAGCCGTAACCTTCGCGATGCTGACATGGGTATTTGGGAGAAATTGAGCCGGCTCACCGGCTGTCACGCCCGGTGATAGGGGTGGCCGGACAGGATCGTCGCAGCGCGATAAAGCTGCTCGCCGAGCATGATACGCACCATCTGGTGCGGCCAGGTCTGCGCGCCGAAGGAGAGCACCAGCTCGGCCGCATCGCGCAGCGACGGGTCGTGGCCATCGGCTCCGCCAATGGCGATCACGAGCGAGCGCCGGCCGCCGTCGCGAAGCGCGGAGATACGGTTGGCGAAATCTTCGGAAGCGATGTTCTTGCCGCGCTCGTCGAGCAGGATCAGCGCAGCGCCTGAAGCGAGGTGTTGTCTCAGCCGGTCGGCTTCCTCGCGCTTGCGCTCGACGGCGGACTGCGCTCGGCTTTCGGGTGTTTCCGCGATGCCCAAGAATTCCAGGCCGATGGCCGGCCCGCTCTTGGCGAAACGCTCGAAATAACGGTCCGCGAGTTCCTTCTCGGGGCCCGCCTTCATGCGGCCCACGGCAAATACCGAGATCTTCATCCGTCTTCGGCCCTTTCTCTTGCGCATGACCCTTACCCGAAATCGATATCGATTTCAGGGTCATGCTGCAGGCCGAGACATCCGGGCCGGAAACCCGGAATGCAGGTCCGATCGAGGGACCTTAGTGGATCGTCTCTTCCTCGAGGTCCGGAGCCTGCCACATCTTCTCGATGTTGTAGAACTCGCGGATTTCGGGGCGGAAGACATGGACGATGATATCGCCCGAATCGATCAGCACCCAGTCGGCGCCAGACAGGCCTTCGACGCGCGCATTGCCGAGACCGGCATCCTTCAGCGCCTTGAGGAGCTGATCGGCGACGGCGGCGACATGACGGTGCGAACGGCCCGATGCGACGACCATGTAGTCGCCGAGGCTCGATTTACCCTGAATGTCGATTGTGACGATGTTTTCGGCCTTGGAGTCTTCCAGACTGGCAAGGACTGTTTCAAGGGCGCGGGAGGAAGCGTCGTTTCCGCTTAACCCGGCCGGCGAAGGCAGGATATCCGCCTTCTTCCGCAGTGCTGTTCTCAGTGTCTTTCCTTTCAGAACGGAACAACCAGCCGGCGCAAATCAAGCCGGCACCCAATAGATAGGCAGAGTTGCATTGCAGTTTCAAGACGCCAAGCAAGCCGTTCGGCATCCGCTCCGCCTGCCTTGCGGGAACGCATCGGCGTGTTACGGGTTATCGGTCTCGTACCCCAAGCAGGAGAGCCGGCGCCATGGACCTCGATTCCCAACTCGATCCCCAGGGCACGTGGCTCGCTATCCAGACAGGTGTCGCACAGGTCAGCGGCCTTGCCGTTTCCTACTCTTTCTCGGTCATCGGCGCGGTCATTCTCATGATTGCCGGATGGATAATCGCCGGGCTGGCCGAGCGTTCCATCTTCGCTGGCCTTAACCAGGTGCGCGGATTCGACCCGACGCTATCCAGGTTCATTTCTTCGATGGTGCGATATGCGATTCTGGTCCTCGTCACCGTCATGGTGCTTGGCCAGTTCGGCGTACAGACTGCGTCCATCATCGCCGCCATAGGCGCCATCGGCCTGGCGATCGGATTGGCGATGCAGGGCACGTTGCAAAACATTGCCGCCGGGCTGATGCTTCTCTTCCTCAGGCCCTTTCGCATCGGCGAATGGATCACGGTGGGCGCAGTTGAAGGCACGGTCGAGGAGATCGGTCTTTTTGCCACCAGGCTGCGTGCGATCGACGGCACCTATATTCTGGCGCCGAATTCCAAGCTCTGGAACGAGCCTATCTACAACGCCAATCGAAACGGCGTCCGCCGCAACGACGTCACGGTGGGGATCGGCTATGACGACGACATCGATTTCGCGCAAGAGACGTTGATCGAACTTGCACGCGCCGACCGACGCGTACACGGCGACCCGGCTCCGACCGCCTTCGTCAGCGTCTTGGGCGACAGCTCGGTTTCCATCACGCTGCGTTACTGGACCAGCGACAAGGATTTCTTCGCCACGAAGCTGGACATGACCAAGCTCGCCAAGATCACGTTCGACCAGAAGGGGATATCGATCCCGTTCCCGCAACAGGAAGTCGTCTACAGGGACGCTAGCGCGCCGCGGCAGTAGGAGAGATTCGTCTTTGGCTACCGTTGGTTCTCGCCAGATGGGTCGGACGGGAAGGCGAGGTCGACCGGCAGCGGCGCCTGCGCGGTCATCGGCGCGAAGCTGCCGGTCTCGTCCGATGGGACTGGCCGGACCTGCAGCACGCGCCAGAGCACGAACAGCGCATAGGCGGCAGCGATCGTTATCGCCACATAGATGAAGGACTGCGTGCCGTAGGCCGCAGTCAGCGCCGTGCCGAGGCCTGGGATGATGAAGCCCGATATCGACCAGGCGAACAGCATCGAGGAAGACAACGCCACCAGATCGTCCTTGGAGGCGCGGTCGTTGGCATGGGCAGACGCCAGCGAGTAGATCGATTCCGACGCCCCGCTCCACACCACGTAGATGACCAGGATGACCATGAGCGCCGCCGCGTCGTAGCGGGCGGCGGCGATGCCGGCGACAGCCACGAGCAGCGACGCCGCGATCAGCACGTAGCGGCGATCGGTGCGGTCGGAGATCCAGCCGAACGGAATCTGGAAGAGCAGCGTGCCGAGCGGCATGCAGAACATCAGCGTCGCCACCTCCTGCTGGGTAAAGCCCTTCGCGGTGGCGTGGATCGGCGCGAAACCCGCGATCATCATCGACAGACCGCCGACCGCAAGCATGCCGGCAACGCCGACCGGCGATATCTGCCAGGCGCGCTTCAGCGCCACCGAGGCGGCCTCGGGCGCCGGCGGCTGGGCGAGCCTCGTCATGCCGATCGGCAGCATGGAGAGCGCGGTGAAGGTGATGCCGACCAGCGGCGCCTGTGCCGAACCTATGTCGAGCACGCCCATGAGCGCGGAACCGACGCCCATGCCGACGACATAGCTGACATAGAAGACTGCCATGACGCGGCCACGGATCGAATTGTCGATGGCATCGTTCAGCCAGCTCTGCGCGACGATGAACATGGCGCAGATGGCGAAGCCGTAGAGCGCACGCGCGGCGATCCAGAGCAGCGGATCCGCGCCGGCCGCCACGCCGGCATTGGAGAGCACGATGAGCGCCGAAAGCACCATATAGGCGCGTGCATGGCCGATACGGCGCACGATCGCGCCGGTGAGCAGGCATCCGGCGATGCCGCCCGCGGAAAGCCCGG
This sequence comes from Pseudomonadota bacterium, assembly GCA_023428515.1. Next base: position 3,961 of record JAEYXI010000248.1, read on the forward strand.
TCAGGATGCCGCCCGCCCAGGTCGGCGCGAAACCCTCGGCGCCGAGCCGCACCGGAATGTAGGCGAACATCAGCCCGTTGCCGACCGCGACCAGCGCCAGCGAGACGATCACCGAGGCAATGGCGACCAGCGGTGGCGGCTGTCGGGCCGCGCCTGAATCGAGCGCAATCGGCTTGGCTTTGGCGTCCATAGGGCGAGCTTGCCCGTCCGCCATGCCGGGCGTAGCGGCAAAAGCGACATTCCGGAGAGCCAGGGGACCAGAGATCCCGCTGGCTCAATCGGCGGCGGCTGCTGCCCTCATCCTCGCAAGGCGTTGCCGATCAGAGCAGGAACTTCGCGATGATCGCATCGCCCATGGCGATGGTGCCGACCTCGGTCATGCCGTCCGACATGATGTCCTTGGTGCGCAGGCCGGATTCCAGAACCGAGGCGATCGCCTGGTCGAGCCGGTCGGCCTCCTCGATCATGTTGAAGGAATAGCGCAGGCACATGCCAAAAGAGGCCAGCATGGCGATCGGGTTGGCAATGCCCTGGCCGGCGATGTCGGGCGCCGAGCCGTGCACCGGCTCGTAGAGCGCCTTGCGCTTGCCGGTCTTGGCATCAGGCGCGCCGAGCGACGCCGACGGCAGCATGCCGATCGAACCGGTGAGCATGGCGGCGATGTCGGAAAGCATGTCGCCGAACAGGTTGTCGGTGACGATGACGTCGAACTGCTTCGGCCAGCGAACGAGCTGCATGCCGCCGGCGTCGGCCAGCATGTGGTCGAGCTTCACGTCTGAATATTTCGCCTTGTGGGTGGCGGTCACCACCTCGTTCCACAGGACGCCCGACTTCATGACGTTGCGCTTTTCCATCGAGGTGACGCGGTTCTGCCTGGTCCGCGCCAGTTCGAAGGCGACACCCGAAATGCGCTCGATCTCGAACGTGTCGTAGACCTGCGTGTCG
>JAEYXI010000294.1 GCA_023428515.1 Pseudomonadota bacterium
GAAGGTCAGGATGCCCGAGAAGGAGACGTAGCCGCCAAGCTTAACGCCGGTGCGGGCCAACTCGCGACCCGAAGAGAAGCAGTGCAGCACGAAGGGAAACGCGCCTTTCCCCGTCTCTTCCTCGAGCGTTCGTGCGATGTCCTCGTCGGCGCTGCGCGCATGGATGACCAGCGGCAGGCCGGTCCGCCGGGCCGCATCGATATGGGTGCGAAAACCCTGCATCTGCGCGTCGCGCGGCGACTTGTCGTAGTGGTAGTCAAGCCCGGCTTCGCCGATCGCGACGACCTTGGGATGCGCGGAAAGCCGCACCAGTTCGTCGGTCGTCACGTCGAGTTCTTCCGCCGCATTGTGCGGATGTGTGCCGACCGAGCAGAAGACGTTGTCGAATTCTTCGGCGATGGCCAGCACCTGGCCGAAACGCTTCACTCGCGTCGAGATTGTCACCATATGGCCGACGCCGGCGGCCTTGGCGCGCGCGACCACTGCCGCCCTCTCCTCGGCGAAATCGGGGAAATCGAGGTGGCAGTGGCTGTCGACGAGCATCGCTTCAGGCATCGGCCTCAGGCTTCCTCGGCCTGCTCGACATAGCGCGGGAAGACCGGCGCGGGCGCGGGCAGCGGCGTTCCCGAGATCAGCCCCTTGGCGTCATCAAGATCGGCAAAGCTGCGCTCGCTCGCCAGCACTGCCAGGAGGTCGAGCAACTTCGTCGCCGATCCGGGCACGAATGGCTGGCACATGATGCCGACGCGCCTCAGGATTTCGGCGGTCGTCCAGAGCACCGTCTCCATGCGCGCCGGGTCGGTCTTCTTCAGCGCCCAAGGCTCCTGTCCCGCGAAATAACGGTTCGCCTCGGCGACGACGCCGAAGATCGCCGCCAACGCCTGGTGGATCGCCTGCTCGGCCATCGCCTTGCGCGCGGTGACGAGCGCCTCCGCCGCCTGGTTCAGGATCGCCCTATCGGGCTCAGCCAGCATGCCCTTGGCCGGCACCAAGCCGCCGCAGTTCTTGGCGATCATCGACAGCGAGCGCTGCGCCAGATTGCCGAGATCGTTGGCGAGGTCGGCATTGGTGCGGTTGACGATCGCCTCATGGCTGTAGCTGCCGTCCTGCCCGAAAGGCACCTCGCGCAGGAAGAAGTAGCGCACCTGATCGAGCCCGTAATGCTCGATCATGGCGAACGGGTCGACCACGTTGCCGACCGACTTCGACATCTTCTCGCCGCGGTTGAACAGGAAGCCGTGCGCGTAGACACGGCTAGGCAGTTCGATGCCAGCCGACATCAGGAATGCCGGCCAGTAGACCGCGTGGAAGCGCACGATGTCCTTGCCGATGATGTGCGTGGCCGGCCAGTAGCTCCACTTGTCGGCCGACGTATCGGGGTATCCTGCAGCGGTGATGTAGTTGGTCAGCGCATCGACCCAGACATACATCACGTGCTTCTCGTCGCCGGGGACGGGCACGCCCCAGTTGAAGGTCGAGCGCGAGATCGAGAGGTCCTTCAGCCCGGACTTCACGAAGCTGATCACCTCGTTGCGTCGCTCCGCCGGGCCGACGAAGCCAGGCGTCCCCTCATAGAGCGCGAGCAGCTTGTTCTGATAGGCAGACAGGCGGAAGAAATAGCTCTCCTCCTCGTTCCACTCGACCGGCGATCCCAGCGGCTCGCGCCGGATACCGTCGTCGCCGACCGTGGTCTCGCTCTCGTCGAAATAAGCTTCCTGGCGAACCGAGTACCAGCCGCTGTAGCGGTCAAGGTAGATGTCGCCATTGGCGGCCATACGCTCCCAGATCGCCTGGCAGGCCTTGTAGTGGCGTTCCTCGGTGGTGCGGATGAAGTCGTCGTTGGACGCGCCGAGTGCGGCTTCCATGTCGCGGAAAATCGCCGAATTGCGGTCGGCAAGCGCCTTGGGCGTCACGCCTTCCTTTTCGGCCGTCTGCTGCATCTTGAGGCCGTGCTCATCCGTGCCCGACAGGAAGAAGACGTCCTTGCCGTCGAGCCGCTGGAAGCGCGCCAGCGCATCCGTGGCGATGACCGTGTAGGCATGCCCGATATGCGGCTTGCCGTTGGGATAGAAGATGGGCGTGGTGATATAGAATTTTTCGCGGGACATGGGACAGCCGTTCAAAAAGCAAGACGGAATGTTGTGGGGCAGATAGCGCATCGGGGCGGCCGAAGCCATCCCGGGCCGCAGGGCCGAGCTTCACATTCGGAACGTGTCTTGCAGGCGGACGATCATGTTCAGCGCGTGTTGTTTGCGGTCGAGGTTATATGTCTCGGTCTCTTCCACCGCAACCCGTATTTCCTGCCAGTCCTGGGAGTAGCGATCCGCGCTCGCCGCGTCGCCACGCAGGGCCGCCGCACTCGCCGCGTCCGACAGAAGGTCGAGCAGATGCCGGTTGAAGATGTCGAACTGGATGGCGCGGTCGCGGCCGGAAACAGCATCGGCAAGCCGGTGCGCGCCGGCAACGTCGAGGTTTTGCGCACGCACGATCGTGTCCGTCGCCTCTGATATCTCCAGCCCGCCATATTGGGTAAGCAGGATCGCCATGCGCACGCTGCCGCCGGCTCGTTCGGCAAGCGCCTGCCGCGAGGCCTCGTCAGGCGGTGGCTGGACATCGAAGGTCGAGAGCGCCGCGATGAGGTCGCCCTGTCCGAGCGGCGCCAGCCGCACGATCTGGCAGCGCGAGCGGATGGTCGGCAGAAGCCCGCCCGGCGAATGCGAGATCAATATGAAGACGGTGCGCGACGGCGGCTCCTCCAGATTCTTGAGGAGCGCGTTGGCGGCGCTGACATTCATGTCGTCGGCCGGATCGACGATCACCACGCGGTAGCCGCCGTCATGCGAGGTCATCGAGAGGAAGCGGTTGACGCGTCTTATCTCGTCGACCGTCACCACCGTCTTGAAGCCCTTGGTCTTGGTCTTCTCGTTGGCTGGCCGCGTCAGGTGCAGCACCGAAGGATGCGCGCCAATGGCGATCTGGCGGAAGAGAGCCGAGTCAGGGTCGGGTTTAGCCAGTTGGGCAGGCGCACTTTCACCCCTGGGATATTTCAAGAGGTGGTAGGCAAGATGAAAAGCGAGCGTCGCCTTGCCGACGCCCAGCGGCCCGGCAAAGAGGAGCGCATGGGGCAGCTTGCCGGCAGGATAGGCTGCGGCCAGCATCGACGCCGCCTCGCCGTGTCCGAAGAGAGCAGGGTTCTCGGAAGGCTCGGGAATGCCGTCGAGCGTGTCGTGCTGCTCGGGTGCGATGCGTTCGAACATGCGTGCGTCAGGCTCCCTGCACCGCTTCCTGGTCGGCGTACGACCGTGCGTCGAGCGCACCGAAAACCGCTGTCGTCACGGCATTCTCGACCGCCTCGGCGTCCGCCGAGGCATCGATCACGACGCAACGCTTCGGCTCTTTCCGGGCGATGTCGAGGAAGGCCTGCCGCCGGCGTTTGTGCACGGCGAGCGTCTCCTTCTCGAAACGGTCCGCTGCCTGGTCCTCGCCGCGGCGCGCAGAGGCGCGCTTGAGCCCTTCCTCCGGATCGATGTCGAAGATCAGCGTCATGTCGGGCATAACCCCATTCACCGAGACGCGCTCGATTTCTTCGAGCAAAGCGGGATCGATGTTGCCGCCGGCGCCCTGATAGACACGCCACGAATCGACGAAGCGGTCGCAGAGCACGATCTTGCCGCGCCTCAGCGCGGGACGGATCAACTGCTCGATATGGTCCGCGCGCGCGGCGGCGAAAAGCAGAGCCTCCATCTCCGGCCCGAAAGGTTCGGCGGCGCCCGACAGGATGACATGCCGGATGGCTTCCGCGCCGGGTGAGCCGCCGGGTTCGCGTGTAACGGCGGTAGGATATCGCTTGTCGCGCAGCTTCTGGGCCAGCCGCGCGATCTGCGTCGACTTGCCAGCCCCCTCCCCGCCTTCGAACGTTATGAAAAACCCGCGCGCCAAATCCTGAAATCCGTGTTCGGCGACGATGAGTGCCGCCGACACCGTATCTAGAGCATTGAACGGTCGGATGAAATCATTTCAGCAGGCAAGACCGCTGTTTAGCGGCCTAAATACCAGAGATACCCGACATCAGAGCTTACCGCAGCCAGCCGACCATCAGCTCGCCGACGGCATCGAGCGCCCGCTGCTGCAACGTGCCGAGCCCGACATTCTCGGCGGCATAGAGGGGCGTTTCCTGGGTGATATTGTCGCCGATCCAGACCCTGAGCACGCCGACCGGCGTGCCCGCCTTCACCGACGCTGTCAGCGGGCCCTGGTAGACGATGCGGGCCACCAGGCGGTCAGTGTTGGTGAGCGGGATGAAGATGCTGATCGGGTTCTTGGCCTTCAGCGCGACGCCGGACTTCTCGCCGCCGAACACCTGGGCCTCGCCTATGACCTCGTCCGCGGCGAAGAGCTGGGTCTTCTCGAAGGCACGCAGGCCCCACTCCAGCAGCTTGCGGGCCTCTTCGGCGCGCTCCTGCTCGCTCGCCATGCCGCTCATCGCCGCGAAGACGCGATTGCCGTCACGCGCGACCGAGCCGACGATCGCGTAACCGGACGCATCGGTGAACCCGGTCTTCATGCCGTCGGCGCCGATCTCCATCGCCAGGAGCGGGTTCCGGTTCGGCTGGCTGATCTTGTTCCAGGTGAACTCGCGTATGCCGTAGAAACGGTAATATTCCGGGTATTCCTGCCAGATGTAACGGGCGAGCGTGACGAGTTCGCGCATCGTCACCAGCTGGCCTTCGGCTGGCAGTCCGTTGGAGTTCTTGAAGACCGATTTCGCCAGGCCGATCTGCCTGGCCCGCTCGGTCATCAGCACCGCGAAATTCTCCTCGGTGCCGGCCATCCCTTCAGCGAGGGTGATGCAGGCGTCGTTCGCCGACTGCACGATGACGCCCTTGATCAGATCCTCGATCGGGATCTCCGAATTCACCTTGGCGAACATCGTCGACCCACCGGACTTGGCGCCGCCTTTCGTCCAGGCGTTCTTGCTGACGGCGAACTTGTCGCTCATCGACAGGCGACCGACCTTCAGCGCGTGGAACACCACCTCCATGGTCATCAGCTTGGCGAGCGACGCCGGCGGGATCAGCTTGTCCGCATCCTTCGAATAGAGGATCGTGCCGGTCTCGGCGTCGATCATCACGGCCTGCTTGGCGCGCGTCTCGAAGAGTTGCGATTGCGGCTGCGATTGCGCCGGTAAGGCGCCTAGGGGACTGAGAATCATCGCGAGCGCGATGACGAAAGAGAATGCGCGTGTTGCCATGAGCGCGGCGTCCTGCAGTGTTGCGGCTGAGACGGGATAAGACCTACCAGTCTTCGCCCCGCGCAATCAACGATCGATCAACTGCAGGCTGCAAAAATCGCGAATATGTGAGAACCCTGCCGCGTCAGTCGCGAACGGTGATGGCGTCCGGCGCTCCGTGCGACCAGGCGGCCTGCAGGAGGTCGTCGATCGAGGACCGGCCGTCGCCGATGAGGTTGACGCCGTACCACATGGTGCCGTCGATCTCGGTCGCCTCGACCTCGGTCTTGCCGAAAGCCGCAAGCGTCCCGGCAAGCTTCGTCGCCTCGCCTTCGCTGGTGAAGGAACCGGCGGCAATATAGGGCGCGCGGGCGGAAACCGCCGCGCCGCCGTTCATGCGCTTCCACGAGCGGACGATCGCATCGGCATCGAGCCCGTCGAACGTCGCGAAAGCCGCTGCCGCTCCCGATTTGGTCTCGCCGGCATAGGAAAGCGAGGCCATGGCGACCTGCACCCGGCCGATCCCTTCGGGTGCGGGCCGCTCGGGCGCGATCGGGCCGGTGGCCGGCAGGGCGAGGCCGCTCGTGGCGGTCGCCGTCCCATCGATCAATTGGCCGGGGAAGCCAGCCGCACCGACATCCGTCGTCGGTGTCGGTCCGTTCATGGCGATCATCACGCCCGTCGGCAGCCCGTCCGAAGGATCGGGCGCGCGGTTGCCCGGGCGATAGGAAGCCATCAGATACTGGTCGTCCTGGCCATCGAGTGGCGCCCGGCCGACATATTCGACCTGCACCTTTGCGGTGCCGGCATGCGTATAGTCGAGCATTTCCGCCGCACGCTTCGACAGGTCGATCAACCGGTTATGGGAATAAGGCCCGCGGTCGTTGACGCGCACGATGACGGAGCTGCCGTTCTCGAGATTGGTGACGCGCGCATAGCTCGGCAGCGGCATGGTCGGGTGCGCCGCAGTCAGATGCGTCATGTCGTAGACTTCGCCGTTGGCGGTCAGCCGGCCGTGGAAGGCGTCGCCATACCAGGAGGCCAGGCCCTGCTTTTTGTAGTCGTTGTCTTCCTTCGGATAATAGACCTTGCCGCGCACCTTGTAGGGCTTGCCCACCATGTCGCGGCCGCCGCCGCGCGCGAGATTCGACTTCCTGGTGGAGACGCGCGGGCTTGCCTTCACGCCGTATTCGGCTTCCGAGAAATATTCCTTTGAACTTTTCTTGGTATTCACCATCGCCTTCGGCTGCGACGAGGTGCAGGCGGCAAGGAACCCTGCCGCGACTGTAAGGACGATGATGCCTGTGGCGCTACGGAGACGCGAGCGCGCCGAAAAATGCGTATTCAATATTGTCCCCTGACGACTCGCGTAAGGCGCCGCACACCGACCCGTACCCCTCAATATGCACGAGAAGGCTTAGCAGCTTGTTAAGCGATTATGTCCGGAACCGGGCAGGAATGTGGCAAGACCACCCAGCGTCCACCGGATACCTGTCGGGCCAGCTACAGGTTGACTTGCGGGCTCGCCGCACCCTAGAGCAGGAGCGGCGACCGGCCTGCTTCGCATGAATATGGGCAAGCGTGGCAGAATCGAGCGTCCCGGGCGATTCGGGATCGCGGTCGGAGAGATGGCCGAGCGGTTTAAGGCACCGGTCTTGAAAACCGGCGTGGCAGTGATGTCACCGTGGGTTCGAATCCCACTCTCTCCGCCACGCGCAGCTCAGCGATGTGCGCGCGGTCGAAGGCTTGCACGACCTCGATCATCTGCTTCCTCCTACTCGGCTAAGAAGCGAAGGCGAACTGTCCCTCGCGGCTGGTCATCCGACCTCCACCGCCTCCAGCACGAATGCCGTCCGGTCAGCCAGGTCGGGGATCCTGGACAGATAGTCCCGGTAATGCGGCGTCTGCCGATGCGCCTCGACGGCCGCGGCGTCCCGGTAGAGCTCGTCGAGGACGTACCGCTCAGCCGAAGCCCGGTCGCACCAGACGTCCCAGCGCAGATTGCCGGGTTCGGCCCGGCAATGCGGCGCCATGCCGACGAGCAATGCTCGAAGATCGGCCGCCTTGCCGGGCTTGGCGGTCAGGATGGCGGTGATCTTGGCCGGCGACTGCGTCATGTCGAGCTCCCGATGTGTTCGCAAAGTGCAACCGCTTGGCGGCGTCACGCCGAAGCGGTCGCCCGATCGAGTGCCTCGACCAGCTTCGCCGCGAGCGGATGATCCGAGCGTGGGTTCTGGCCGGTGATCAGTTCACGGTCCACGACGACATGGGGAGCGAAATCGACCTGGCCGGTGGTGACGTCGCCGCCTGCCCCGCGCAAGGCGTCGGGCATGTTGAAGTAGAGCTTGCCGTGCAGGACGCTCTCCTCGATCGGCTTCTCCTCGCTGGCCGAGAACACCGTCATCTTGTAGCCGGCATATTGCCAGCCCTTCCCGAGCTCGGACGCCTTGGACCGGTCGCCGGCAATCAGCGCGGCCCGGTATTCCTTCGCCTTCGGCAGTGCGGCAAGCGAGGCGATCGGCCCATGGCAGAGGAACGCCGTGGGCTTCCCGCGCGCATGGAAGTGGCGCAGGATCTCTCCGAGGTCGGCGTCCTGCATGAGATCGACGACCGGCGCCTGGCCGCCCGGCACGAAGACGCCCGCATAGCCGTCGAGCCCACCATCGATCACCGATCGCAAGGTGCGGACGTCGACCATGGCGGGATAGTCGTCGAAGAAGGCGCGCCCCCGCTGGTAGGCGGCAGCGTCGCCGTCGAAATGCTGCGCGACGTCTGACACCGGGTCGATATACGGCTTGGTGCCGTTGGGCGTCGCCAGCACGATGTCGTAGCCCGCCTCGACAAGCGCCATGGCAGGCACGACTGTTTCGTTGAGGTATTGGCCGGTAGGACCAGCGCCGCCGCCCTGGATTTCGATCTGCGTGGCGTTCGAACCGACGACCAGCACTTTACCCTTGCTCATGGAATTCTCCTGAGTTGAGCGGTCAGGCGACCGCTTGCTATCCAATGAAAATCGAAGCTGCTGCATGCAGCCGGCCATCGTGAGCCGGCGTGCTTTGCTTCCCCCGCGCAGACTGTCGCCCAGCCTTTCCCAGTAAGTTGCGAGTTTCAGCGCCAAGGCCCTGACTGACGCCATTTCAGGCTCACCACTTCATCACGGCTCTGCCGACGATTTCTCCGGCCCTTATGCGATCGAGGTATTCGTTGATCTGCTCGAACTTGAAGAGGTTGGTCGTGTGGCGAACCTTGTCCTGGGCGGCCAGCGACAGTACTTCAGCGAGATCGACGTTGTTGCCCCAGTAGGAGCCGTGGAAGGTCTGCTCGCGGTTGACACGCGGAAGCAGCGGCACGCTGATGCGCTCGCCGACGAGGCCGACATTGGCGTAGTGCCCGCTGATCGCAAGGATGCTGAAGGCGAGTTCCATCATTTCCGTCGCCCCCGCGCAGTCGATGATTGCGTCCACGTCCTTTTGGCCCACAGCCTTCTCGAGTTCGGCCGCAATCGCCTCGGACGTCTTGTTCTTGACCGAAATGACGTGATCGGCGCCGTTCTCCTTCGCGACGGCGAGCTTGTCGGCATTGCGTGCGAACGCGACAACCTTGGCGCCGCCGCCGAGCAGCTTCGCGTACTGGACCGCGTATGCGCCCAGCCCGCCGATGCCGAAAACGCCGATCACCCTGCCTGGTCCGAGCGCGCCGGCGTCGCGCAGCTTCTTGATACCGCGATACGGGGTCAGGCCGGCATCGGTCAGCGGTGCGATCTGTTCGAACGACAGGCGCTTGTCCGCCTTGACGAGGTAGCGTGCCGGCACCGGAATATATTCGGCAAAGCCGCCATACGGGCCGAAGCCAGGCCAACGCACGTTCGGACAGATATGGGTGTTCCCCACGAGGCAGTGACGGCAGATGCCGTCGCCCCAGCCCGGCGCGACACCGACAGGATCTCCTTCCTTGAAGCCGGCCTTCTTCGGGACGTTCTTGCCGATCTTGTAAACGACGCCGGAGATCTCATGGCCGATCGTGATCGGCGTCGGGATATCCGCAAAGGGACGGAAATAGCCATCGATGAGCTGCGCATCCGAGCGGCACATGCCGCATGCCTTCACCTGGACGAGGATCTCGTCCGACTCGATGTCCGGGATCGGTACGTCTTCAAGGATGACGGGCTTTCCATATTCATGGATGCGGGCGGCTTTCATGTGCTTCTCCTCTTCCTGTTCAAATGGCGTTGATGGCGGCCGCGGCGGCCTCCGCCACGGCGATGTCCTGGTCGATCGTTCCCGCGCTGGCGCCCACGGCGCCGTCGATCGTGCCGCCGATGCGCACCGGCAGGCCGCCGCCGAAGACCACGACCTTGCCGCCATTGCTCTCGGCGATGCCGAAGAGCGGCGCGCCGGGCTGGGCCAGTTCGGCCAGGTAGGCGGTGGTCTTGTCGAACAGGCGCGCCGTAACCGCCTTGCCGATGGCGAGGTCTATGCTGCCGACCAGCGCATTGTCCTGGCGCACGAAGGCCATCAGGGCGCCGCCGGCGTCGACGACGGCGATGTTGTAGGCGACGCCGAAGCCATCGGCCTTGGCTTCGCCTGCTTCGAGCATCCGTTTGGCGTCGGAGAGCGTCAGCGTGGTGGTGGAACGAGGCATTGCTCTACGCGCCCCGCTACGCCCTGTGGACGACAGATCTGGATACTTGCCGTTCACTCATCTCGCGCCTCACTCGAATCCGTTGCCGGAGCAGGCACGCATTCAGCGTGGCTGCCTGGGCGACCAGCGTTTCAAGGCTTGATGGTTACGTATCGACGGAGCTTCCCGGCTACCGGGACAGGCAATCGTCGCTCCCAAGTTGGTAGCATCGAGAGCGCCGGAGCGGTCGTTAGAAGAGGTAAAAATCCGTAGGCGCTAGGCGTACGCAGCCTTCTTGCCGCTCGTTGGCCGGAGCAGTCCAAGACGTGCCCGCGCTTCTCTCAGATCCGCGAAACCGACGTCCTCCTGGAACTTGGCACAGCTCCTGTCGAGAAGGTCGAATGCCCGGTTGGGATAACCATCGGCTTCGAGCTTGCGGGCAAGCGTGAGCGCCGCGCGAAGTTCGAGTGTGGACGCGCCGATCGCCGAAGCCTCCGCGAGAGCGCGTTCGAGCAGCGCCTCAGCCTTGTTCGCGTCGCCGGATCGCAATGCGACCATACCCGAAATCCGCAAGATTTCGGGCATGCACCAGTTGGCCACCTGCTCGGTCGCCAGCGCGTGAGCCTCCTCGATCGTGGCTTTCGCGTCGTTCAATTCGCCGGCATCGAGCAGCGCCTCCGCGACCATGCTGTAATGCATCGGAGCGCGCAAAAGGTTACGCGCCGCGATGAGTTCATTGAGCTTGGTCTTCATTTCGGCAGCGGCGCCGGGCTCCTGCCGCTTGGCGCGAAGCGCGCTCCTGAAGAAATAAAACCACTCCCGCCAGAGGCCGATGTCTTCCCGCCGGCCGTTTTCCTCGAGCATGGAGAGGAACCTGGCACAACTCTCGTAGTCGCCGGACCACAAGGTGATCGGAACCGCGAAGACGGCCAATGCATTCGACTGCGAAACCACGTGTCCCGAAGCTTCGGCGCGCTCGACCGCCTCGCGCGCCACCCGCATGGCCCTGCTGGGCTCGCCGGATACCCACAATACGAGCGCCAGGGAGCATTTGACGGCCACACCCCGCTCGGCCTGGAAACGGGCGAAGCGCACGGGATCGCTGGGCGTCTGGTACCGCGTCGAGATCGTCTCGAGCCGTTGCCTGGCGCTCTGAATCTTGCCGACATACATCTCCGCCAGCGCCATCATGCGCTGCCCTTCATCCACTGCCAACCAGTCGGCCTGCGCCTCGGCAAGAGCGATGAACTGGTGCAGCCGGTCGATGCCCTGGAGAGGTCTTCCGGTATAGATGAGATGAGCCGCCAGCCCCCAGAGGCCGAACAACTGGTACTTCACGTCCCTGGCTTCGACGCCAAGCGCATAGCATTCGGTCCACGCCTCTTCGGTATCGAGGGCGAGGTGTTGCGCAAAGCTCATTCCGGACGCGCGCGCCGCGATCAGCTTCATGGTGAGGTCAGTCGGGCAATCGCCGATCTCGCGCGCTGCAAGCAGCGCGCGCTCCACGCGCGATTGCATCTCCGACAAGGACGACAATTCGTACCACAGCGGTATCGCCGCGGCAGTCAGCCGGATGCCGAGCATGCGGTCGCCCGACTTGCCGAACGACCAGGATATGGCGTTGCGCAGATCGTCCACCCGGTCCGCGTAGTCGGCCATCCAGTCGCGCTTCTCGCGCCAGTCCAGTTCCTCGGTAGCCCTCTCGAACAAGGCGCGGACATGCTCACCGTGGCGCTGAAACACCTTGTCCCTCTCGCCCTCGTCCCGAAGCCTCTCGGCCGCATAGGCACGGGTGCTCTCGAGCAGCCTGTAGCGCAGCGAACCGTCCTGATAGTCGGCATAGACGAGCGACTTGCTGGTCAGCCGCTCCAGGGCATCGATGGTCTGGGTCGCGGCAAAGGCCGCGGCCTCCGCCATGGCGACGGCATCCTGCAGCCGGAACATGCCTGCGAAGACGGACAGAAAGCGGAGCAGCGTGGCCTCGTCTTCCGACAGCAGCCGGTAGCTCCAGTCGAGTGTCGCCAGAAGGGTCTGCTGGCGAAGCGGAGCCATTCGCTCTCCATTGCTCAGCAGGAGGAATCTCTGCTCGAGCATGGTCAGCAGGGTCGGCACCCCGAACGCGAAGGTCTTGGTGGCCGCCAGCTCGATCGCCAGCGGAATGCCATCGAGGCGCCGGCAGATAGCCGACACCAAAGGCGCGTCCGAATCGCTCAGGACATACTTGCCGCGCTCCTGCGCACGCGTGACGAACAGGCGGACAGCGCCGAACTCAAGGGCATTTGCCGCCGTCACTCCCCGATCCGCCGGCGGCACATCGAGGCTGGGTAGGCGATGAACCTGCTCGGACGGGCTTCTGAGCGGCTCGCGGCTGGTTGCCAGCAAGGTGATCGTGGTCAGGCTCTCCAGCAGGCGGTTGACGATCGCTGTCATCGTCGAAGACAGGTGTTCGCAATTGTCGAGGATCAGCAGCATCTGGCGATCACGCAGGACCTCGATGATTTCCGACAGCGTGTCCTCCGAGCGTTGCCGCGCCCCTACCCCGGCAGCGATTGCCGCCGTGGCATATTGGGGATCGCCGACCGTCGACAGGTCGATGAAGCAGACGCCGTGCGCATAATTGGCCAGCACATGATGAGCGACCGCCAACGCAACGGTCGTCTTGCCCACGCCGCCCGGGCCAACGATGGTGACGCAACGGGCGTCGATCAGCTTTCGGGCGAGGTACTCGATCTCGTCCGACCTGCCGATGACATCGGGGTTCTTGAGGGGCGGCCGCGACTGGGTGGCGACGGATGGGGATGAGGCAGAGGATTCCCCCCGTTCCACGTCCACATGCGCAGTGAAGCGGTATCCGCGCCCGGCGACCGTCGCGATATAGGATTCGGACCCTCCGTCCGAAAGCGCGCGTCGCAACGCTGCAATGTTGACCTTGAGATTGCTCTCGTGGACGAACGTGCTCGGCCAGCAGAACTCCAGCAG
>JAEYXI010000318.1 GCA_023428515.1 Pseudomonadota bacterium
GAGCATGTCGCAGACGGCGTTGTGGAACTTGAGCATCGCAAGATGCGTCTGCGCCACTAGCAGGTTCTCGTCGTTGCGATGGTCGCCGATCAGCGCGAAACCTTCCGGGCTGCGCGGCAGGTCGTTGCGGAAGTCGCCTTCCCCGGTGTTCAGGTTCTTGCCGAGCAGCAGCTTGGGCCCGTGCTTGTTGCCGGCAGCCGGATTGCGGGCATAGAGCTGCGGGCTGCCGTCGGGGCCGAGACCGTAGACGCAGTCGAGGTCGACGCTCGGCGTGCGGAAATTCTCTATGCCGAGCGGATCCTTCTCCTTGTCGCCAAGCGACGTGAGGTCGAGGGTGATGTCGTGATCGATGAACTGGCCGAGATAGGTGAAGCCGGCCGGGATGTTGGGATTGTTGCCGGCGGGGTCGCCGGCGTTGGCGTCGATCATTGCGTCGGCGAGCGCCTGCAGCTTGGCGTCGGAGACGCTGAGTGGCGGCAGCGTCGGGAACATCCGGCCGAACATGCCGGGGTCCTTGTGGCCCGACAGCGCGTCGAGCAAAGCTCTGGTGGGGTGCCGGCCGGCCACGCCGTGGCCGGGAGTTGTCTTGACGGCATTGCTGGCGGTCGTCGCCTCCAGCTTCAGCTTGGCGATCGTCAGTGCGAGGCTGGCCGCATTCTTGGCGTTCTTGGACTTGGACGCAGTTTTGGGTTTAGGCGCAGTCTTGATCTTCAGGGACATGACAAGCTCCTACTTTCGCATCGGGGCTTTTGCCCTCGATACTTTGGGTTTTCTCCCCTTCGCCCGCGCAGGAGGTGCTTGATTCAATAACAGACTGATTTGTCGGCTATTTTTTCCTCCGATACTTCATTGCGACACCTGTTACCCCTTTAGGTGATTCATTTTATGAACTTACGACGCAGAATGTTAGTATAACACCATTATGGTGACAATAGTCATCGGAAGAACAGTATTGTATGGCGCTCGGCGCACGAATATGTAACCCGTTTGTTTCAAACTTACATATCTGAAAACAAAGAGATTTTCTGTCAGCCTAGTCGCAAGGACAGCCAACTATCCTTGGCGTTCCGCCGGAGGATCTGGGTCGCGACGGAGGCGACCGTCAGGTGTTGAACTTGAAGAGCAAGATGTCGCCGTCCTGGACGACGTATTCCTTGCCTTCGTCGCGCGCCTTACCGGCTTCCTTGGCCGCTACTTCGCCGCCGAGCGTCACGAAGTCATTGTAGGCGATCGTCTGGGCACGGATGAAGCCGCGCTCGAAATCGGTATGGATGACGCCGGCGGCCTGCGGGGCCTTGGTGCCGCGCTCGATGGTCCAGGCGCGGGTCTCCTTCGGACCGGCCGTGAAATAGGTGATCAGGTGCAGGAGCTCGTAGCCGGCGCGGATGAGCTTGTCCAAGCCGGGTTCCTCCAATCCCATGGAAGCAAGGAATTCCAGCTCCTCGTCGTCGGGAAGCTGAGCGACCTCGGCCTCGATGGCGGCCGAAATGACGACGGTGCGCGCGCCCTGCGCCTCGGCCATCTTCTCCACGGCCTTCGTGTGCCCATTGCCTGTCGCGGCGTCTTTGTCGGCGACGTTGCAGACATAGAGGACCGGGTGCGAGGTGAGGAGGTTGAGGCCCTGCAGGATGCGCAGATCCTCCGCAGCGATGCCCTTCAGCATGACACGGGCCGGCTTGCCGTCCTGCAGCAGCTCCAGCGCCTTCTCCATGACCGGCAGCACCGTGAGCGATTCCTTGTCCTTGGCCTGGGCGCGCTTCCGCACATTGACGATGCGCCGTTCCAGGCTGTCGAGGTCGGCGAGCATGAGCTCGGTCTCGACGGTCTCGGCGTCGGCCACCGGGTCGATGCGGCCCTCGACATGGGTGATGTCGTCATCCTCGAAGCAGCGCAGCACGTGCACGATGGCGTCGACCTCGCGGATGTTGGCGAGGAACTGGTTGCCGAGGCCCTCGCCCTTGGAGGCGCCGCGCACGAGGCCGGCGATGTCGACGAAGGAGATGCGGGTCGGGATGATCTCCTTCGAGCCGGCGACCTCGGCGATCTTCTTCAGCCTGGGATCGGGCACCGCGACCTCACCGGTGTTCGGCTCGATGGTGCAGAAGGGATAGTTGGCGGCCTGCGCGGCGGCCGTGCGCGTCAGCGCGTTGAAAAGCGTCGACTTGCCAACGTTGGGCAGCCCAACGATGCCGCATTTGAAACCCATGACGGTGTAGTTCCTATTGGGAGATCAGAATTTGCTCAGGGCTATGGGCGAAAGGGTCGACGATCGTCAAGTCTCGAACTCAATCCTTGCCGAGCAGCTTCTTTAGCATCGCGGCCATCGGGCCGGTTTCTGGCACCTTGACGGCAGGCGCCTGAGGCCGCGCCTGGCGGATATGGCTCTGACCCTTGGCCTTGGGCTGCTTGGGCGGAGGACGGTCATCCTCGCCGGTCGGCTGCAATTTTTCACGCAAAGTCAGCGTGATCTTGTTCATGAAGCCGTTCTCGTCGCCCTTGGCGACCATGCCGGCATTATCGGCGATGGCATCGAGCAGCACGTCAAGCCATTCCCGGTCGGCCTTGGCGAAATCGCCGAGCACGTGGCCGTGGACCATGTCCTTGCCGGGATGGCCGACGCCGATGCGGACGCGGCGATACTCCTTGCCGAGATGCTGGTCGAGCGAGCGGATGCCGTTGTGGCCGGCGGAGCCGCCGCCAGTCTTGACCCTGACCTTGCCGGCGGGAAGCTCGATCTCGTCGTAGAAGACGGTCACGGCGGACGGTTCGAGCTTGTAGAAGCGCAGCGCCTCGCCGACAGCTTGGCCGGACAGGTTCATGAAGGTCTGCGGCTTGATCAGCAGGACCTTTTCGCCGCCGATCCGGCCTTCGGCGATCTCGGACTGGAATTTTCTCGACCCGGGCGAAAAGGAATGGCGGCGGGCGATTGCGTCCGCCGCCATGAAACCGACATTGTGCCGGTTGTTGGCGTATTTCAGGCCGGGATTGCCGAGACCTGCAAAGAGCAGCATCTATCCGGCCCTCCGGACCAAGCCTACTTCTCTTCTTCGGCCTCTTCCTCGGCGGCAGGAGCCGGCGCGGCTTCAGCCTCCTCGGTGACCTCAGGCTTCATCGCCGACGAGCCGGCGATGGTGGCGATCGTGAAGTCGCGGTCGGAGATGACCGGCTTGACGCCAGCCGGCAGCTTCACCGACGAGATGTGGATGGAGTCGCCGATGTCGGTGCCGGTCAGGTCGACCGTGATGGACTCGGGGATCGCGTTGGCCGGGCAGTGGAACTCGACCTCGTGGCGCACGATGTTCAGCACGCCGCCGCGCTTGATGCCGGGCGACTTCTCTTCGTTGATGAAGTGCACCGGAACGTCGACATTGACCTCGGTGTCCTTGCCGACACGCAGGAAGTCGACATGCAGCGGGAAGTCCTTGACCGGATCCAGCTGATAGTCCTTCGGCAGAACCTGGATCTTCTTGCCGCCGACGTCGATCGTGGCGACTGTGGTCAGGAACCCGCCGCCGTGGATCTTGTAGAAAATGTCCTTGTAGGACAGGGCGATAGCCAGGGGAGGCTGTTTGTCGCCGTAAATGACTGCAGGCACTTTACCGTCGCGGCGAACTGCACGGGCGGACCCCTTACCGACCTGTTCGCGCGCTTCGGCCTTGAGCTCGTACGTATCGTGGCTCATGGCTTTTCCTTTCGCGTTACTGGAGCATTTTCTGACACCGCCGCAGCGGGGTTCCGAAAATGTCGAAAGCCGCGGAATCCGCGGCCCTCATCCGCGTTGCCTCCAAGGGTGTCTACGCGGGTGGCGGTCCTATAGCGGAAGGCGGCAAATGACGCAAGCCAGGCGTTGCATGGCTTGGCCGTGCGCCAAATCCATACTGGCAGATCGCCTACACCGGTCGCTGCGTATATCAGAATTCGTTCTATCTGTGCATGGGCTACCCGAGAGAGCATGAACGAATTCCTATCTGTCGACCTTTCAGCCAGCAGCGTGTTTGTCCTTGTGGTCGTCGCACTAGTAGCGGGGTGCGCCCGCGGCTTCTCGGGTTTTGGCGGCGCATTGATCTTCGTGCCGGTCGCCAGCGCAATGGTCGGCGCGAAGCTCGCGGTTCCCCTGCTGCTGATCGTCGATATCGTCCTTACGCCGAGCTTGATGCCGACGGCGTGGCGGAATGCGGACAGGCCAAATGTCGGGGTGATGTCGGCAGGTGCGGCGCTGGGCGTGCCGCTCGGCACCTTTCTGCTCACTTACCTGGAAGGAACCACGATCCGGTGGGGGATCGTCGGCGTCGTCGCCGTTCTCCTTGCCCTGCTGATGTCGGGATGGCGTTACCACGGCCGCCCGCACGCAAGCCTGACCGCGGCCGTCGGGATGACTTCCGGGCTGTTTTCCGGCGCCGCGCAGGTGGGCGGGCCACCGGTCGTGGCCTATTGGCTCGGCGGCAATTTCACGCCGCAGATCGTGCGCGCCAACATCATGCTTTACTTGGCGATATCGAGCGTTCTGTCGGTCGCCAGTTACCTGGCCGCAGGCATCCTCACCTGGGAAACCGTCCAGCTATCGTTGATGA
>JAEYXI010000373.1 GCA_023428515.1 Pseudomonadota bacterium
GGCGTCGAACGTGTCGTCCCAGTTGCCGCGGCGGCTGGACTGCAGGATTTCGGAGATCACGTCCTGCGCGTGAACCGGACCGGAAACGGCAGCCATCGCCAGCGCGCCTGCGCCGGAAAGGAAGAAACGTCGGCTCGTCTTGATCGTCATTTGGTTCTCTTCTCGTCGTCGCCGGGTTCAGACCGACCGTAGTCCAGAGATTATGGTGGCCAGTATTAACAATTAGCCAACCATCACTTCAGCTCGCCGTCGCAGGATGCGGCATGGCGGCGGTGGTTTCGCTAGCTGCGATAGGCAGCCCGTCCCTTGGTCGGGTAATTCATTGGAATATGGCGGCACGATGGCTTTTGCCACACACGACAGCGTGAACCCGCCAAAAAGAAGACGGCCGCTGCCTTTCGGCAACGGCCGCTTCCGCCCGACTGGAGGCCGGCAGATTACATGCGATACGCGATCGTGTCGTTCCAGAAGCGGGCGAGCCGCTGCAGCGCGCGGTTCATCTGCTTGAATTCGTCCTGGTTGATGCCGCCGACCTGCTCAATCGAGCCGATATGGCGCTCGTAGAGCCCGGCGACCACCTCGGCGACCGCCTGCCCCTTCGGCGTCAGGCTGACGCGGACCGAACGGCGGTCGATGCGCGAGCGCTGGTGGTTGATGAAGCCGAGGTCGACCAGCTTCTTGAGGTTATAGGAGACGTTCGAGCCGAGATAATAGCCGCGCGAGCGCAATTCGCCGGCGGTCAGCTCGGCATTGCCGATGTTGAACAACAGCAGCGCCTGGATCGCGTTGATGTCGGAACGACCGTTGCGATCGAACTCGTCCTTGATCACGTCCAGCAGGCGGCGGTGCAGCCGCTCGACCAGCTGAAGCGATTCCATGTAAAGGGAGCGGATCGCCTCGCGGCGATCGTCGGAAACGGTAGCGGTCTTCGCCGCCGGACGCGAATTGATCATTGTCTTTGCCTCTCGTCTGTCGCCCGGTGATTGTTTGTTTCTCACCTTGATCGCGACACTATCGAATGCGCATAAAATTCGACTTAAACGTCAGGCCTAACAAGGGGTTAAGTGAAGCGGCTTTCGCAAGAGAGTTAATGAAAACCCAGATCGGCGAAGAAAATTAACCTAAAGATTTAGGCGTCTTGGCGCGGGTACCGGCGCGCGGCCTACCGCTCGGCCCTGCGGCGCTGCCAATGAATGAACAGGCGAAAAGCGATGTACAACACCGCCACGGCAAGATGGCTGGACACGATCAGCAGCCGGTGGCCGTAGAGATCCTGGAAGAAGAAATACATCGCCGTCTCGGTGACCGCGCAAATCACCCAGATCACCGGCCCCCATGAAGCGAGCATCCAGAGCCCGATCGCCGCGAAGGGGTAGAACACCGCGAGCGTAACGGCGGCCACTTGCCAATGCACCGGCATCAGGTCGAAGCGCCAGAGCGGCCCGTCATAGAGGCCGATCAGGCGGACCCAGTAGAGGACACCGAAAAGCAGGCAATAGCCGGCGACCAGCCGCTGGAACCAGACGAACGCCTGTTCCGTCAGCGTCGGCCCTAATGATCCGCGGTCGGTGAGATCCGTCAAAGCTGAAGCTCCCCCTCGGGAAGCGGCGCGAAATAGGCATCGACTGCTTCAGCGCTCACGTCTTCCAGCCGCGTGGGCTGCCAGGCCGGAACCGACCCCTTGTCGATCAGCGCCGCCCGGATGCCTTCGTAGAGGTCATGGCTCTGAAGCATGCGATTGAGGATGCGGAACTCCATCTTCATGCACTCGTCCATCGACATGGTCGAGCCGGCCCTGATCGCCTGGAAGGTGACGTGCAGGCTGGTCGGCGACCGGCTCCGCATGGTCGCCAGCGTGTCGGCGGCGAATTTGTCGGCGTCCGCCGCCCGCTCGAGGCTGGCGACGATATCCTGCAGCGAGCCCAGCGAGAAATGCCTGGCGATGGCTTGAAGACAGGCCTCGTCGGTCTTGCGCCGGGCCGCCCTGAAGAACTCCCGCAATTCCGTGCCGGGATCGCCGCTCTCGGCGATCTCCTCGGCGATGGCCGGCAGGTAGCAGGCTTCCACCGTATGCGTGGCGATGCCCGACCACAGCGCGTCGCCATATTCGATCTTGTTGCCGGTCAGGCCAAGATACATGCCGAAACTCGAGCCGAGATCGGGCAGCACATAGCTGCCGCCGACATCGGGAAAGAAGCCGATGCCGACCTCCGGCATGGCGAAGACAGCATTCTCCGTCATCACCCGGTGCGAACCATGCACGGAGATGCCCATGCCGCCGCCCATGCAGATGCCGTCGATCAGCGAGATATAGGGTTTCTTGAAGCGGTCGATCTGGGCGTTCAGCCGGTACTCGTCGGCGAAGAACTCGACTAGGCGCTTGCCCTCCTGCCAAGCCTTGTAGACTTCGAGGATGTCGCCGCCGGCGCAGAACGCCCTGCCCTCGGCCTTGAGGATGACGACTTCGACGCCGCGATCCTCTTCCCATGCGGTAAGCGCCGCGCTCAGCGCTTTCACCATCCTGTGCGTCAGCGCGTTCAGCGCCTTCGGCCGCGTCAGCGTGACGATGCCGGCCTTGCCGCTCCGCTCGAACCGGATCTCATCGCCGCCGCCAAAATCCATGCTTCCAGAATCCCTCCATGATCCCTGCCGGGATTGAAGTGCTAAGGGCGGCGGATAGGCGCGTCAATGCCGGGCCGGCCCGGGGCAGGCAAATCGGCCCCCGGCTCAGTGCGAGAGGATGTTGACGATCTTGCCGAACGGGGCGCGCACGAAGAAGCGCCTGACGCCCCAGGGTTCGTCTGTTATGGCGTAGGTTATTTCGAAACCCGCTGCGACCGCGTTGGCGTAAACCTCGTCGACGTCGTCCACCTCGATGGAGAGGTCGGGCACAGGCGTGCCGGAACCGCCTTCGCTCATCACGCTTACCTGCGGCATGGATTGCAGATCCTCGGAAGCGAACGTCAATATCCAGCCGAAATCCATGACGAGCTTCAGCCCGAGCAGTTCCTCATAGAAGGCGCGCGCCGCAGCGGGATCGGCTGCGGATATGTTTGCGACAATGCGTCTGACAGCCATGTGCAAGCTCCTCGATCGATGCGGAAGGTAGCGTCCCGCGCGGCGACGGCAAGCCGGCCCAAATCGCCGCATTGGTCATACACCGCCCTGCATGCTAAAAGCCGGCCAATCCCGGAGTTTTCAGATGAACAAGTTCACCCCTCCCCGCCAGGCGACGGCTCGCACCGTCGACGAAATCACCGGATCGCGCCGGCTGCGCCGCATGCGCAAGGCCGACTGGTCGCGGCGGCTGGTGCAGGAGAACCGGCTCAGCGTGGACGATCTCATCTGGCCGATCTTCGTCATCGACGGCGAGAACCGCCGCGAGGAAATCGCTGCCATGCCCGGCGTCTTCCGCATGACCATCGACCTTGCGGTGAAAGAAGCCGAGCGCGCCGCAAAGCTCGGCATCCCGGCGCTCGCCACCTTCCCGAACGTCGACCTTTCGCTGCGCGACC
Organism: Pseudomonadota bacterium; assembly: GCA_023428515.1. The sequence continues at coordinate 3,516 of JAEYXI010000373.1, forward strand.
AGACCGGCTCGCACATCCTCGACCCGGACAACGTCATCAACCGCGCCACCCGCGCCATCAAGGCCGCGGTGCCGGAGATCGGCGTCATCACCGACGCCGCGCTCGATCCTTTCACCAGCCATGGCCATGACGGCAACCTGCGCGACGGCATCATCGTCAACGACGAGACGGTGGCCCAGGTCACCGCCGCAGCGGTCGGCCAGGCCGAGGCCGGCGCCGACATCATCGCGCCTTCCGACATGATGGACGGGCGCATCGGCGCGATCCGCGACGCGCTCGACGCCGCCGGCTTCCAGGATGTCGCGATCATGTCCTACGCGACGAAGTTCGCCTCGGCCTTCTACGGCCCCTACCGCGAGGCGGTGGGCACCGCCGGCCTGCTCAAGGGCGACAAGAAGACCTACTACATCGACCACGCCAATTCGGACGAAGCGGTCCGCGAGGCCGAGCAGGATCTCGCCGAGGGCGCCGACATGCTCATGGTCAAGCCCGGCCTTCCCTATCTCGACATCATCCGCCGGCTGAAGGACGAACTCCAGATGCCGACCTTCGCCTACCAGGTATCGGGCGAGTACGCGATGATCCGCGCCGCCGCCGCCAATGGCTGGATCGACGGCGAAAAGACCATGCTGGAATCGCTGCTCGCCTTCAAGCGCGCCGGCTGCGACGGCATCCTCACCTACTTCGCGCCGACCGTCGCGGAGATGCTTCAAAAGTAGAGGATTTTGGGTTTTTCGACCACTGCGCTAAGATCGTTTCATGAATAGAAACGAGATCATCGAGCAGTTGCGCCGGAACGCCGATGCCATCCGCGGCATGGGGGCGACCTCGCTCTATCTGTTCGGCTCCGCCGCGCACGATAAGGCGCGTGCGGACAGCGACCTCGATCTTTTCATCGACTACGACCCGGCGCGCCGTTTCTCGCTTCTTGATCTCGTCGGCATCAAGCAGCTTCTGGAGGAGCGGATGTCGACGGAAATCGACATCACCACGCGCGACAGCCTTCACCCGATGCTGAAGGATGACATCGAGCGGACCGCGGTACGCGTATTCTGATGGCGGAACGTCGGATCGAACCGATTCTTGCCGAAATAATCGAGGCCCTGGACGGCATCACTGCTGCCACTGCCGGCAAGACGCTCGAAGAATTTCGTTCTGATTGGCTGCTCAGGCGCGGTGTCGAGCGCGGGATCGAAATCATCTCGGAAGCAGCTAGGCATTTACCCGATGACCTCCTGAAAATGGCGCCCGAAATCCCCTGGAAACAGGTTCGTGGTATCGGAAACATTCTCCGCCACGAATATCATAGGACGTCCGATCCGATCGTCTGGGCCGTAGTCACGGATAGCTTGCCGCCATTGCGTCTTGCCATCCAGCGAATCCAAGCGTCGCTAGGTTAAAGATATCTACCTTTGCTGACCCGCGCAGTCAGCAAGCGCAAGCGCGCCGGCTGCGACGACATCCTCACCTACTTCGCGCCGACCGTCGCGGAGATGCTGAGGGGCTGAACGGCGACCCGCGAAGCGCCTTTGTCTACGCCCGCACGCCATTCGAGATAGTAGGCGAGCATGAACTGAAGGGCGATCCCACCGCCGATCAAAAGGACATCGCGCGCGGTGCCGCCCGGGCTCGTCATCTTGATCACCTGCGCGCACAAGGCGAGGATCGTGCCGGTGATGAATATGGGCAGCGGCCGCTTGCCGAGGATGGCGAGCGGATTGTCCTTCGCCGTGCGGGCGAGATTGCCGAGGCTCGGGATGGCGACCAGCAGATAGGCCACCGCCAGCACGTGCAGCAGCCGGGAAACAGACAGGAACGTCTTGTCGAATCCGGTCAGCAATGCAGGCAGGCCGAACCACGTGTCCACGCCCCACAGCGGGCTGTGAATCCACGCCAGCGCTCCCAGCACATAGATCGCGGCCGCGCCGACCAGCCAGCGGTTCACCGGTATGGCGCCGCCGCGCCTCACATGCATCATGCCGACCATGCCGATGACGAACAGGAACTGCCAGGACAAGGGATTGAGGAACCAGAAGCCCGGCAGCGGATAGTTGTGGGGCGCTATCTCATCGATACCGACGAGCAGCCACAATGCGCCGGAGGCGATCAGCGTGGCCTTGGGCGCATAGTTGGCGCAGACCAGGAAAATCGGCGACAGGAGCAACAGCAGCGCATAGACCGAAAGTATGTTGTTGTAGCCAAGTTGATGCCCGAGCGTGACGATCCCGATCAACGCCCTGGCCGTATCGTCGATAACCGGGCCGATGTTGATCTGCTGGAGAAGATCGGGCCTGTTCGCGTAAAGAGCTCCCATCGAGAAAATGGCAAGCGCGATGACGGTCGTCACGATGTGCGCAACGTAGAGCACGCCGGAGCGGCGCCACATCTTCAATGTCGAGGCAAGTCGATCGCCCGACATGAATTTCCTGCCATAGGCCAGCCCGACCGCCATGCCGGACAACAAGACGAAAACTTCGGCAGCGTCGGAAAATCCGAAATTCTGATACGTCATGTATTCGAAGACGGTGCCCGGCACATGATCGACGAACATCGTCAGCAAGGCGAGAGCCCGCAGCACGTCTATCCTCGTGTCACGTTCCTGCAAGGCTGGGATCGTCAACTGTTCGCCAGCGTTTTCAAGTGATGGGGCTTGCGGAAAACGCTGCATGGCTACCTGGCATGTAACTTGGATTTCGGCAGGGAAGAGTTCGTATCGATGACAAACCCGCTTGAAATTCGATTACGCCGATCACTTTTCAAAAGGTGTGAAAATATAGTGTGCTAAGCCGGCAAATAAGGAATTCTGCAGCAGAATCATGATGATATCACCATGAACACGAAATATGTCACATTGATGGACGATCTCTCATTTCACTACCGTCTGCTTCGTCCGGCATCGCCGGATGGGCGAACGCTGGTGCTGCTTCACGGATCGGGCGTCGACGAGACCAGCCTCGTCCCCTTCGCCTCCGAAGTCGCACCGGACGCCACGGTGCTGACGGTGCGCGGGCGCGTTCCGCAGGATGACGGCTGGCGCTGGTATGAGAGGATCACCCCGACCCGTTTCGACCAGGAGAGCATCAGGACGGAAGCCGGCGCCTTCGCCGATTTGATGGCCGAGGCGGCCACCCGGCATGGGTTCGACCTCCAGCAAGCGATGTTCCTCGGTTATTCGAACGGGGCCAATCTGATTTCCAGCGTGATGCTGCTCCGGCCCGGCCTTGTCCGTCGCGCCGCGCTCCTACGACCGATGCCGGTGCTGGACGATGCCCCGCGCGCCGACCTCTCGGACGCCAGCATTCTGGTGATCGCCGGCGCCTCGGACCTCACCTACGCACCGTTCGCCCCGTCCCTCGTGGCGCTGCTGAGAGAACGAGGCGCTACCGTGGAGGACCGGATCATCCAGGCTGGTCATGAATTCGGGACCGAGGACGCCGCCGCCATCCGGCGCTGGCTCCACCGGATCGAGGCTTTGACGGTGGCGGACAACACATAGTTGTGGAAATCCGCAAACACCGTGTGCAAGCGGCTCTGCCGCAGTAAGCTTCCTGCCCAGGCTACATTGAGTCGTCATGCCGGTAATATCGTCCCCAGCACTGTCGATCCTGCTCCGGAACGCTAAGGCCCGCCGATGCTAGCGCGCCTTCTCATCCTGATGGCTGGCCTTTGCGGCGCGGCAGGCGTCGCCCTCTCCGCCCTCGCGGCGCATAGCGCAGCCGCCAACACTGCGACCGCCGCGACCTTCCTCGTCGTGCATGCGCCGGTACTGCTGGTCATCGGTATGGCTGTTTTCAACAACATCATGCGCTGGGCGGCCATCGTCCTGCTCCTTGGCGTGGCGCTCTTCGCCGGCGACCTCGTCACGCGCGACCTCGCCGACGACCGTCTTTTCGCGATGGCGGCGCCGATCGGCGGCGGCCTGATGATCCTCGGTTGGGTCGGCATAGCGCTTTCCGCGCTGTTCCCGCGCCGGCTGCTCGGCTGAGCCCAGAACCTCTTCCGGCAACGAAATTCCGCACCACGCGTTTCTAAGCGCCAGCCGCGAGTCCTCATGCTCACATTGCCCCAGATGCTATCCTTCGCCGTCATCGTAATGATGATGGCGGCATTCGTATGGGGCCGCCTGCGCTATGACCTCGTCGCCGCGCTCGCTTTGCTTACAGCGCTCGCCGTCGGCGTCGTGCCGCTTGAAGATGCTTTTGCCGGCTTCAGCGACGACATCGTGATCATCGTCGGCAGCGCGTTGCTGGTCAGTGCCGGCATCGCCCGCAGCGGCATCATGGAATATGCGCTGCGCCGCTACATACCCGATCTCAACTCGGTTCGCGCGCAGCTCGCGCTGCTCGTCGTCACGGTCGCCGTCCTGTCGGCCTTCGTGAAGAACATCGGCGCGCTGGCGATCATGATCCCGATCGCCTTCCAGTTCGCGCGCCGTTCCGGCACCTCGCCTTCGACCTTCCTGATGCCGATGGCGTTCGCCTCGCTGCTCGGCGGACTGATGACCCAGATCGGCACCTCGCCCAACATCGTGGTGTCGCGCGTGCGCGGCGAGATCACCGGCACGCCCTTCACCATGTTCGACTTCACGCCGGTCGGGCTGATGCTGACAGTCGCCGGCTGTGTGTTCCTCATCCTGTTCTACTGGATCCTGCCCCAGCGCACCCGCCAGGACGGCGCCTTACACGAGGCGCTCGATATCAAGAACTACGTGGCGGAAGCCAGGGTGGTCGAACAGTCGACGGTCGTCGACAAGACGGTCGGCGACCTCATCAAGATCGCCGGCGGCGATACGGTCATCACGTCGATCATCCGTTCCGACAATCTCCGCATCACGCCGCTTCCGGACGCCGTGCTTCGCATCGGCGACATCCTGCTCATCGAAGGCGACCATGAGGCTCTCGACCGGATGGTCGCGCAGGCGAAGCTCAGCCTCAGCGGCGACCGGAAGGTCGGAGAGGGTGGCGGGGTCGAGACTATCGCGATCGAAGCCGTGATCGGCGAGAACTCCAGCCTGATCGGCTGGTCGGCCGAAAACCTGCTGCTTTACGATCGCTTCAACGTCAACCTGCTGGCCGTCAGCCGCAAGAACGAGCGTCTCGACCAGAAACTCGGCAGCATCACGCTGCGGCTCGGCGACGTCCTTGTCCTGCAGGGCAACGAGCAGGCCTTGCCGCAGTTCCTGCGCGATTTCAGCCTTCTGCCTCTTGCGGAACGGTCGTTGCTGCTCGGCAGCGTCCGACGCGGCATCGTGCCTTTGCTGATCCTGATCGCGGCCATGGGCGCCACGGCCTTCGGCGTGCTCCCCGTCCCGGTCGCTTTCTTCGCAGCGGCCGTGGCCATGGTGCTTTTCCGCGTCATCCCCATCCGGGAGGTCTACGGTTCCATAGACGGGCCGATCCTGGTCATGCTGGCGGCACTCATCCCTGTCTCCGATTCCCTGCGCCGCACCGGCGCCACCGACGTCATCGCGACGGTTCTTGCCGACCTCGGCTCGAGCCTTCCGGGCTACGGCGCGCTGGCTCTCTTCCTGGTCGCGGCCCTGGCGGTCACGCCCTTCCTCAACAACGCCGCGACGGTGCTCGTCATGGCGCCCATCGCGGCCGGATTCGCGTCGTCGCTCGGCTACCAGCCCGAGGCCTTCCTGATGGCGGTGGCGATCGGGGCGCGATGCGATTTCCTCACGCCGATCGGCCACCAGTGCAACACGCTGGTGATGGGTCCCGGCGGCTACCGCTTTTCCGACTATCCGCGGCTCGGCCTGCCGCTTTCGCTGCTTGTCATCGTAGTCGCCGTACCCGCGCTCATGCTGGTCTGGCCGCTCAACTGACCTCAGACATGGACGTCGCCCTCCGCGACGACGGCTTCCGCACGGCCCATCGTCACGGCAACGACGACGAGCGCGACATTGAACCCCACCACCCCCGCCACGACGAGCCATCCGGGCATCAATCCCAGAGCCGCATTGTTCACGGCCTCGGCTGCGGTGTGAACCAGGCCGCTCGTCCCCGCCGTCTCGTTCTGAAGACTCGGCGTCGAGATCTTGAGCACCCAGGCGAACAGCAGGACCAGGAACATGAACAGGTAGTTGCGGCGCAATCTGCGGGCAAACGCCGTCCAATGCGATATCAGGAATTTCGGTGTCCTCAGGCTCTCCCCAAGGATCGGCAGCCAGTTGGCGGCTTGATCAGGCTGCGGCGAGAAAAGCTGCGCGAAATAATGGCGTTCCAGCTGCCGCACCCGCGTCCGATATACGTCGAAGAATCGGTACCGTCTGGCCTCGATCCAAAGCAGGAGGAACACCAGCAGCATGGCGAAGATCAGCACACCGTGATGGGCGCTCGCCGTCGAAAGCGAGAGCGACAGCATGGCCGCCACGACCGTAATGGCCCAATTGGTCGTCCGGTCGATGCGGTCGCGCCAGCCGGCCATGCGGGCGATCTCGGCACGATGAAAATGCGAGATCGTGGTCACGAACTCGCCTGACGACAGCGGTCCCTGCTTCAACTGGCTTGGAAGTTCATTCTGCATGCCGACGACATCGGCCCGTGAGGCAACTCCGCTTCGGAGTCTCGACAACAAGAAGCTGGACCGGGCCATTCCTCCCGCTCCCACATTTAACTCAATTCCTGGAAAAATGCAGGTGGACTGCGACCAGCCGGCACGCCGATCAATTCATCCGGTCCGACCCGGCATGCGCGGACGCTCCCAAGCGCGGCATAACGGAGATGGCCGGCCTCATCGCACTTCGCTCTCGCGACGGAAGCGAAGCAGGCGCCATGCCGGACGGTCGCGATCCTTGCGGGCCGGCCGCTCAGGGCGCGGCGGGATTCCCCAGTAGTCGCGGTTGATCTCTTCGAACAGGTAATTGACCGGATGCATGACATCCTCCTTTTGAATCGATCCAATTTGACCAGGCATCTCCATCTTGGATCGATTCAAAATATAGTCTGTATGGCACCGGAGTCAAGCAAAATTTGAACCGATCCAAGCCAGGTGGTATATGCCGTTCGAGAACGGGAGATCAGACGTGGATTCAAAAGTCAGGCCGGTCAGGCTGGCCGACGTCGCCAAGGCGGCGGGCGTGTCGCATGGCACCGCCTCCAACGTCTTCTCGCGCCCCGAGATCGTGCGCGAGGAAGTGCGCGAACGGGTGAAGGCCGCGGCTGAAAAGCTGGGCTATGGCGGCCCGGATCCCAAGGGCCGGCTGCTCCGCGCCGGCAAGGTCAACGCGATCGGCGTCGCCACCGCCGAGCCCCTCGCCTATTTCTTCGACGATCCCTTCGCGCGCGTCGTCATGTCGGGCATCGGAGAGGCTTGCGACAATACCGGCGCGGGCATCTCGCTCGTCTCGGCCGCCAATGACGAACAGCTTGCCTGGAACATCCGCAGCGCGCTGGTCGACGGCTTCATCGTCTTCTGCCTCGAAGGCGGCTCGCGCCTCGTCGACCTCACCCGTGAGCGCGGCCTTCCCTTCGTGGCGCTCGACTTCGGCTTCGACGACGAGACGATCGCCGCACTCGGCGTTGACGATGTCGCCGGCGCGCGCCTCGCCGCGCGTCACCTCGCCGACCTCGGCCCCAGGCGTTTCGCCATCCTCTCGCTGGAATTCGATGAGGGCACGCACGGCCCGGCGTCGCTCGAGCGGGCCAGGAACGCCGTCTATGGCGGCACGCGCGACCGCATCACCGGCTACCTGGAAGCAATCACCGAAGCCGGCATCGATCCGGCTTCGGTGCCGATCTACGAGACCCTCAACGACAAGGCGACGACTGCCGCCGGGCTGAAGCATTTCATGGGGTCGGAGAACCCGCCGACCGCAATCCTTGCAATGTCCGACAAGGTCGCGCTCCATGCGCTCGAGTGGTTTGCCGCCCGGGGCATCTCGGTGCCCGAAGATATTTCGGTAATTGGCTTCGACGGCGTGCCGGAGGGCGAGGTTTCCGAGCCGCCGCTCACCACCATTGCCCAGCCCATGGCCGATATGGGCCGCCGCGCCGTGGAGATGATCTTGTCCTTCGACGGCGCGGTGCGC
>JAEYXI010000434.1 GCA_023428515.1 Pseudomonadota bacterium
GTGCGGAAACGCAATGTCGAGCCGGAACGGATCGACCGCGCCGTGACCGGCATCGTGCGCCAACTCGAAAGCTCCGGCGAGACGGAAATCCCTTCTGCCGAGATCGGCAGGCTGGTCATGGAGGCGCTGAAGTCGCTCGATGACGTCGCCTATGTGCGCTTCGCATCGGTTTACCGCAATTTCCGCGAGGCCAAGGATTTCCATGAAGTGCTGGGCGAATTGAAGGGCGACGAGGACGCCAGCTGAAGAATGCCTGCAAGAAGTGTAGAGGAGCAGGCGGCGCTGGACCGGCGCTATATGGCGGCGGCGATCAGGCTCTCGCAAAAACATTCCGGGCTGACATCTACCAATCCCTCGGTAGGCACGCTGATCGTGCGCGATGATGGGCGAGGTCCTGTAATCGTGGGGCGCGGCGTGACCGCGATCGGAGGCCGGCCGCATGCCGAGACGGAAGCGCTTGCCGAGGCAGGCGACCTGGCGCGCGGCGCCACTGCCTATGTGACGCTGGAGCCCTGTGCGCATCATGGCCGCACGCCGCCCTGCGCCAATGCCCTGGTTACAGCAGGTGTCACGCGCGTTGTCGGCGGGACAAGCGATCCGGATGAGCGCGTATCGGGCAAGGGCTACGCCATCCTGCGGCAGGCAGGCGTCGAGGTGGTCGAGCGGGTGCTTGCCGAAGAGGCAGCCGACGCCATGGCCGGTTATTTGACTCGATCTCTCAAGAAACGCCCGGAAGTGACTCTTAAACTTGCGCTTTCGCAGGACGACATGATCGGCCGGCCGGGCGAGGGGCAGATCGCCATCACCGGCGAGGTGGCGCGCCGTCAGGTGCATATGATGCGGGCGGCAAGCGACGCCATCATGGTCGGGATAGGCACTGCGATCGAGGACGATCCGGAACTGACGGTCAGGCTGCCCGGCCTCGCCGGCCGCTCTCCGAGTCGCATCGTGCTCGATCGCACGGCTAGACTGCCGCTGTCCTCGAAGCTGGTTCAGACCGCGCGCGAAGTGCCGTTGCTGCTCGCGACTTGCGCCGATGCCGATCCATCGCGCAGGGCCGAGCTTGAGCGCGCCGGCGCCGGTTTCCTGGCGACCGAGACTTTCGATGGCCGTGTCGCCCTGCCGGAACTGCTGGAAGACCTTGCCGCAAAAGGCATGTCGAGCGTCCTCGTCGAGGGAGGGGCGGCGACCGCGAAATATTTCCTTGATGAGGGCCTGGTCGACCGGATCGTGCTCTTCCGTGCGCGGTGATCATAGGCGAGGGCGGCCTTGCGGCGCCGATCGACGAGGACCATATGCCGGCAGGCTTCCGGCTGCTCCGGGAAGCGAGCTATGGCGACGACCGCGTCGCCGAATGGGTGAGGCCGATCTGATGTTCACGGGAATTGTCACAGACATCGGTAAGGTTGCTTCGGCGAAGCCGCTGCCCGAGGGTGTGCGGTTGCGCATCGAGACGGCCTATGACCCCTCGACCATCGACATCGGCGCGTCGATCTCCTGCGCCGGCGTTTGCCTGACCGTGACCGGCCTGCCAGAAGAGCGCGTGAATGAGCGCTGGTTCGAGGTGGAGGCGTGGGAAGAGGCGCTGCGCCTGACGACGGCCTCAAGTTGGAAGACCGGCACACCGATCAATCTCGAACGCGCACTGAAGATCGGCGACGAACTAGGCGGCCACATCGTATCAGGCCATGTCGACGGCAAGGCCAGGGTCGTCGCGCGCGAGGAGGAGGGCGACGCGGTACGCTTCACGCTGGAAGCGCCGCGCGAACTGGCAAAATTCATCGCACCGAAGGGCTCGGTCGCGCTCGATGGCACTTCGCTTACCGTGAACAAGGTCGAGGGCACGCGTTTCGACGTGCTTTTGATCCATCACTCGCTCTCGGTCACGACCTGGGGCGAGCGGCAGGCAGGTGACGAGGTGAACCTCGAAGTCGACACGATGGCGCGTTACGCTGCGCGGTTGGCTGAGGCGGCGAAGGACGGGCTGTAGCCCTCTTCAGGCCAAATCGAGCTATGTCGTTCTGGCATAGAACGTATGGCTTGCGGTCGCACTCCGTTCGGCCTAAGTCACCGCCGACTTGGAGACCAGCATGGCCGTCACTTCAGACCACGGAAAAGCCTTCAGCCTGCCGAAAGGGAAGGCTCACCTCTTGATCGTCGAGGCGCGTTTCTACGACGATCTCGCCGACGCGCTGCTTGATGGCGCCAAGGCCGCGCTCGACGAGGCGGGCGCGACATATGACGTCGTTACCGTGCCCGGCGCGCTGGAGATTCCGGCGGTGATCTCGTTCGCGCTCGATGGCGCGGAGGAAAGCGGCACCGACTATGACGGCTTCGTTGCGCTCGGCACCGTGATCCGCGGCGACACCTACCATTTCGACATCGTCGCCAACGAATCCTCCCGTGCGCTGATGGACCTTTCGGTCAGGGAGTCGATCGCTCTCGGCAACGGCATCCTCACCACCGAGAACGAGGAGCAGGCCTGGACGCGTGCTCGCAAGGGCGAGGGCGACAAGGGCGGGTTCGCCGCCCGCGCGGCCCTTACTATGATCGCGCTGCGCGAGCGGCTGGGAGCCTGAACCAGTGACGCAGCCAATCGGCGACCAGCCCAACATACGCCAGGCGAACAAACGCGGTGCAGCCAGGCTGGCTGCCGTGCAGGCGCTCTACCAGATGGATGTCGCCGGCAGCGGGCTGTTGGAGATCACCGCCGAATACGAGGCGTTCCGTCTCGGCAAGGAGGTCGACGGCGCGCAATATCGCGAGGCCGACCCGCAATGGTTCCGCGCAATCCTGTCGGGCGTGGTGGAGAACCAGAAGACGGTCGACCCCGTGATACGGCAGGCGCTGACCGAGGACTGGCCGCTGTCGAGGCTGGACTCCACCCTACGCGCCATATTGAGAGCCGGCGTCTACGAACTGATGAAGCGCGAGGATGTGCCGGTGCCGGTCATCGTCTCGGAATATGTCGACATCGCCAAGGCTTTCTATTCCGAGGAGGAGCCGAAGCTGGTGAACGCCGTGCTCGATCGCGTGTCGCGCCGCGTCCGGGGCGAGGGACGCGGACGGGACGCGATATGAGCGCCAAGGCATCGGCGGAGCGCGAAGCCCGCCGCACTGCGCTTATCCTTGCTGCATCGCAGGCGATCATAGGTTCGGCCGCGCCGATCGCCATCTCGCTCGGCGCCCTTGTCGGGTACTATCTGCTTGGCGCCGACAAGTCGCTGGCCACCGCCCCGGTAACGGGTTTCAACGTCGGCGTGGCGCTCGGCGCCATTCCGGCGGCGTCGATCATCCGGATGCTCGGCCAGCGCAGCGGCTTCATGGTCGGCACGCTGGTGACGGCGATCGGCGGCGGCGTGGCGACGCTTGCGCTTTTCCAGTCGAGCTTCTGGCTGTTCGTCGCCGGTCTTCTCGGAATAGGGCTGGGCGGTGCTTTCGTGCAGCAATTCCGCTTCGCCGCGGCCGACAACGCGCCGCCGGAATTCAAGGCGCGCGCCATCTCCTTCGTGCTGGCTGGCGGCATCTTCACGGCGATCATCGGGCCGCAGATCGTCATCTACACGCGCGAGATGCTGGCGCCTGTGATGTTCGCCGGATCCTTCGCGTCGATCCTGGTGCTGGCGGCGGTTGGCGCGGTGCTGCTTTCCTTCCTGCGCGTGAAGTCGCATGCGGCAGGTCCCGCCGCGGAAAGCGATGCAACGGCGCGGTCGCTGTCCGAGATCGCCAGGCAGCCGCAGTTCGCCGTCGGGCTGCTCTGCGCCGTCGGCTCCTATGCGCTGATGAGCTTCGTCATGACGGGCGCGCCTCTCGCCATGGTTGGCTGCGGCTTCTCGCCGGATGAGGCGACGCTCGGCATCTCCTGGCACGTCATGGCGATGTTCGGCCCGAGCTTCTTCACCGGCGCGCTCATCACGCGTTTCGGCAAGGAGACGATCGTGGCGGTCGGCCTGATCCTGTTGATCGCTTGCGCGCTGGTCGCGTTGCAGGGCATCCAGCTCTGGCATTTCTGGACGGCGCTGATCCTGTTGGGGCTCGGCTGGAACTTCGGCTTCATAGGCGCGACCGCCATGGTCGCCGGCAGCTACCGCAATTCCGAGAAGGGCAAGGTGCAGGGCCTGCACGACTTCGTTCTGTTCAGCAGCGTGGCCCTCGGTTCCCTGCTTTCCGGCGCTGTCTACAACGCCTGGGGGTGGGAGATGCTGAACTGGATCGTCTTCCCGGTGACTGGACTTTGCTTGCTCGGACTGGTCGGACTGCGTATCGCCGCCCGCGAGCGCCTCACCGCTTAGCTGCGGGCCCGACGATTTCAATCGATCTTAATCCGCTGCCGTGGGACTCCCCTGCGGAGGCAGCGCCGCGAAAGCGCGAAAGACGGGCAAAAGACCAACATTATCTTGACGTTGGGAAGCCTGTTTCGATATGCCGCAGGTATGGGTCCGTTTCGGCCAGCCGGCCGCCGGCCTCCATTTCACTAGACCCGGGGAGGGGTTCTTTCGGGTCACAATCAGGGAAATCGGCATGACCATGCTTTACGTCGTCATAGCCTGCGGCCTGCTTTCTGTCCTGTACGCCATCTGGGCGACGCAATCGGTCCTCGCGGCCGATCAGGGCAATCAGCGCATGCAGGAAATCTCAGCTGCCATCCGGGAGGGCGCGCAGGCTTACCTCGCGCGGCAGTACACCACCATCGCCATCGTGGGCGTCGTTGTCCTTCTGCTGGCCTGGTGGCTTCTGTCGTTCACCGCGGCACTTGGTTTCCTCATCGGCGCAGTCCTTTCCGGCGTAGCCGGCTTCATCGGCATGCACGTTTCCGTCCGCGCCAACGTGCGCACCGCGCAGGCGGCTTCCAACAGCCTGGCGGCCGGCCTCGACATCGCCTTCAAGTCGGGCGCCATCACCGGCATGCTGGTGGCGGGTCTCGCGCTGCTCGGCGTCGCCGTCTACTACTGGATCCTCATCGGCCCGATGGGCTATGCGCCTGCCGACCGCGCCGTGATCGACGCGCTGGTGGCGCTCGGCTTCGGCGCCTCGCTGATCTCGATCTTCGCCCGTCTCGGCGGCGGCATCTTCACGAAGGGTGCGGATGTGGGCGGCGATCTCGTCGGCAAGGTCGAAGCCGGTATCCCGGAGGACGATCCGCGCAATCCGGCGACCATCGCCGACAATGTCGCCGACAATGTCGGCGACTGCGCCGGCATGGCTGCCGACCTGTTCGAAACCTATGCGGTGACGGTCGTCGCCACCATGGTTCTCGCGGCCATCTTCTTCGGCGGGACCGCGGTGCTCGG
>JAEYXI010000448.1 GCA_023428515.1 Pseudomonadota bacterium
TTGTCGGCGACGACGCCACCGGCATGGCCGAGGCGATCGCCAAGCTGCTCAATGCGCCTGCGCTGAAGGCCGGCACCGTGCTGCGCGTCGGCCTGGAAGTCAGGGGCGACGTCGCCAAGGTGGTGCGCACCAGCGTCTACGACCGCACGACCCATCTCGTTTCGATCGCGCTCGACGATCACGGCCAGTTCGTGCCGGCGGCCGAGCCCGAGCCCAACCCGGAACTCCTCACCGCGTTTGACGAGAACCGGCCGGCGCCCGTGGTGCGCGGCAACCTGCCGACGGTCTATGACGGCATCTACCGCACCGCCTATTCCTACGGCATGTCGAGAAGCATGACGCAGAGGCTGGTCAAGCTGCTCGCCTCCGATGTCGATTTCCAGTCCCGCCTGAAACCTTCCGACCGTATCGAAGTCTTCTTCTCCCAACCTGACAGCAATGATGAGATCTCGGAGGAATCCGAACTCCTCTATGTCTCGGCGACCTTCGGCGGCAACACCCGCAATCTCTATCGCTTCCAGATGGAAGACGGCACTTTCGACTATTTCGACGAGGACGGCCGCAGCGCCAAGCAGTTCCTGCTGCGCAATCCGCTGCCGAACGGCAAGTTCCGCTCGGGCTTTGGCGGGCGCCGGCATCCGATCCTCGGCTATTCCAAGATGCACACCGGCGTCGACTGGGCCGCGCCGTCAGGCTCGCCGATTCTCGCTGCCGGCAACGGCGTCGTCGAGAAGGCAGGCTGGGCAGGCGGCTACGGCAAGCAGACGATCATCAAGCACGCCAACGGCTACGAGACTTCCTACAACCACCAGAGCCGCATCGGCGAAGGCATCAAGGCAGGCGTACGCGTGCGCCAGGGCCAGGTGATCGGCTATGTCGGCACCACCGGTCTCTCGACCGGCGCGCATCTCCACTACGAGTTGATCGTCAACAAGCGCAAGGTCGACCCGATGCGCGTCCGCCTGCCGGTCGGCAAGGTGCTGAAGGGCGAGGAACTCGATGCCTTCAACCGCGAGCGGGCCCGCATCGACGAGTTGCTGAAGGAAGAGGACAGCGATTCGCTGAAGGTCGCCAGCGCCAACGCCAAGGTCGGCGGCTAGCACAGCCAGGCCGTCACGGCGCCTCCGGATCCGACTGCGGCCTGCCTCCGGGAATCGTCATCCACGCTATGACCGCTGAAAGCAGCGAAAGCGCCGCGGTTGTCCACGCCACGGCAGCGAAGGCGGCATCGCTCGCGGCGATCCTTACCGCATCGAGATCGGGGGGAAGGCTGGCGGGTTCGCCGAAGCCGGGCACGCCCGAAGCGTCGCCCACTGCCGAAGCATAGCTCAGCGCCACGATGGCTCCCATCGCCGCGACCGCGATCAGCCCGGCTATGCGCGAGACCGCATTGTTGATTCCCGAGGCCGCGCCCGTGTCCTCATCGGCCACCGACGTCATCACCGCGGTGGACAGCGGCGACACGACCATCGCCATGCCGATCCCCATCAGGGTCATTGCGGGAAACACGCCCTGCCAGAAATCGCGGAAGCCGTTGCCGACCATCAAGGCAAGCGCCGCGAAAGCCACGGCAACGACGACGCTTCCCGCGGCGATCGGAAGCCGCGCCCCAACCCTGTCGGAAAGCTTGCCCATGGATCCCGACATCAGCGCCATCGCCAGCGACAGCGGCACGAAGATGAAGCCGGCTTCGCCCTCGCCGAGACCCCAGCCGGCGATCAGCAGCATCGGCAGGTAGAACAGGATTCCCGAAAGCGCGAAATAGAGGAAGAAGGTCGCCGCATTGGCTCCCGAGAACGCCGCCGAGCGGAAGAGCCCGAGATCGACCATCGGCTCGCGCTGGCGTCGTTCCCAATAGATGAAGCCTGCAAGGGCGAACAGGCCCGCCACGGCGAAGGCCAGCGGCGGCACGATCGATCCGGCCGCGTCCGACAGCGCGGTCAGGCCGTAAGCAAGCGCGCCGAGCCCTGCGGTCGCGATCGCTGCGCCGCCGAGGTCGAGCGCGCGCTTTTCAGTCGGCCTGTCCGGCGGAACCTTGAACAGGAGCAGGTAGACGGCAAGCGCGCCGAGCGGCAGGTTGATGGCGAAGATCAGCCGCCAGACGCCGTCGCCGAAGGTCGAAAGCACCAATCCGCCGATCACAGGGCCGAGCGCGGTGGTCAGGGCGGACGACGCCGCCCAGATGCCGATCGCCCTGCCTCGCTCCTTCCTGGGATAGGCCTTGGCGATGATCGCCAGGCTGCCCGGCACCATGATGGCCGCGCCGACGCCCTGCACGGCGCGCGCCGCGATCAGCGAGCCGGGTCCGGGCGCGAGGGCGCAAGCGAGCGAGGCGGCCACGAAAAGCACGATGCCGGTGACGAAGGTGCGGCGCAGCCCGAAATTGTCGCCGGCAGCGCCGCCGGCAAGAATCAGCGCCGAAAGCGTGACCGCATAGGCGTTGGAGATCCACTGCGCATCGGCGAGCGTGGCGCCGATGTCGCTGCGTATGGCCGGGATGGCGATCGAGACCACCGACCCGTCGATGAAGCCGAGCGCCGAGGCCAGTATGGCGGCGACGAGCACGAAGCGGCGCTGCGGCCGCGGGCAGAACGTCTCGCCTGGAACAGGAGCGTTCTGCGGCACGGCGCTGCTATGGGATTCGAAGGGCGATCGCATGCCGGATCAGATAAAGCCGGATCGCGCATCGGGCAACGATCGCCCGCGACGAAGCGATCATGGCCAGGCCGCGATGAGGCGGCCGGGCCAGGTCGCGAAAACTATTCGACGAATTCTACCGTCACGCCGGGCTTCACCAGCTTGGCCAGTTCCTGCGCGTCCCAGTTGGTGAGGCGCACGCAGCCATGGCTCTCGGTCTTGCCGATCTTCGAGGGATCGGGCGTGCCGTGCACGCCGTAGGTCGGCTTGTCGAGCGCGATCCAGACGGAACCGACAGGTCCGTTGGGGCCTGGCGGGATGGTCAGGATCTTGTTGTTCTCGCCCTGCTTGAAGTTGAGGTCAGGATTGTAGGTGTAGTCGGGATCGAGCACGACTCGCGAGACGGCATGCGTGCCTGATGGCGAGGGCGTGTCGGTCGAGCCGATGGTCGCCGGATAGGCAGCGACCAGCTTGTCGTCGGCGTCATAGGCGCGGACCTGCTTCTCGCTCTTGTCGGCGACGATCCGGGTGACAGGCTTGGCGATCGGCTGGCCGACATTGGCAACACGGATGATCGTGCCGACGCGGCTGAAGTTGGCCTGGGGATTGAGAGCCTTGAGAAAGGCCTCGTCCATGTGGAAACGCTCTGCAAGCATCTCTGTCGTCGACGTGTAGCTCAGCTTATCGAGCTTCGCCTTCTCGCCGTAGTCGGCAGGCACCGCGGCGACGAACGGGCCGGCGACGTCGGCCGCCGTCAGCGTGTAGTTGATGAAGGCGTCACCGCCGCTCGCGGCCAGCGCCTTCTTGATGCCTTCGGCGTCGGTCGACTTCAGGTTCTCCCTGGTGATGGTACGATAGGCGATGATCGCCTTGTCGACATTGGAGCCGAAGCGCCCGTCGATGACGCCGGGCGACGCGCCGCGGCGGTCGAGCAGCACCTGAAGCGCTGCGACATCCTCGCGCGCACCGAGCCTGAGCGAGGGGTCTATCGCGCCTTCCACGATGTTGGGCGTGGCGGGCGCAGGCGCCTCGGCGGTAGCCGGCGGCCTGCTGTCGAGCGGCCGGCGCTCAATCCCACCGGGGGCAGGCTCGCGCGCAATCATATCGGGCTCGTCGGGAAACGCGCGGCGCGGCGCCGAATAGTCGTCGATACCGCCCGGCAGCTCTTCGCGCGCATAATCGTCATAGTCGTCGATCGGCGGGCCCGGCCTGACGCCTAGCTCGCGCAGCTTCTCCTGGCGCAGGCGTTCCATGTCCTCGGGGTCGTCGAGATAATAGCGCTCCTGTTCGCCGCGCATGGCGTCGCGGCGCAAGCGCCGTTCGTCACGCCGCAGCCGGCGCTCGGCGCGCCTGGGACGCTCTACCGAGATCACCTCGCCGGTATAGGCGTCGACGATCACGCGTCGACCGAACTCGTCGTAATAGATCTCGACATCGCCATACTGGGCGAGATGGATACCTTCAACGGCCTGCCGGGGGGCGGGAAGCACATCTTTCCCTGTCGAAAAAACCGCAGCCTGCGCGCCCGCGGCCGAAAACCCGACGGCAAGCGCCGAAAGCAAGATCACCCTGCGCAACATTCCCAAGCTCTCTCCGTCCATCACCCGCCGCCTCGATATGGCGCGGATGCCACTCCCGTGCGGCCTGGTGGCGACCGCAGCAAACAACGCCATTCCCGAATAATGGTTGCAACATGAACGGGGCATGAAAATGGCGTGGGTGCAGCGGCCGTCCGCCCGTATTTCACGGCCTGGAACTCCGTTCATGCAGCGCGTCATGCCCGCCGCGGCCGAGAAGATGCGCGACCGACCGCGAAGCATGGTGCGCAATCTGGTCGAGCCGCCGGACCGCGTCGATCCGCGCGAAGGCATCCGCCGCGGTCAGCTTTCCCGGCGCAACGGAGGCCAGCGTCGCGGCGCGATGATCGCGCTGCACGACGTCCAGTTCCGCCGCCGCCCTCTCCACGTCGGCGAGTGCTGAGGCGATTTCGGGCGAAACGCTCCAGCCGATGGGAGCGGCCTGCGCGCTGAGGGCGGCTTCCGAGGTGATCGAACGACCGACCGCTTCCGCCGCGCGCAGGGCCTCCTCGCAAAGCCCGGCAGCGCGAAGGTCCTGGGCGGCTCCAGCCGACTGGCCCGAAAGCTCGCCCTCTGCCACAGCTTCCACGAGGCGCGAAGTGTGATCGAGCGCGTGCAGCGTGCTGGTCAGGCGATACTGCTCGGCTTCCGTCTCGGGCGGCTCCTTCAGTTCGGAGAGGAAATCCCTGACCTCCTCGAGCGCTGCGGCGGCGGCCTGAGTGTCCTGCCCGGCACGGCCAGCCCCGCCGGAAAGTTGCGTGGAAACCGAGGCGGCGGTTTTCGTCAGAACATCGGCCACGACGCGCCGGGCCGTTTCGACGGCAATCACCGGACTGACGAGCGCGCTCGGATCGAGAGCGCGCTGAAGCGCCGTCTGCCGCGAAGGCAGCAGCCGCTCCACTACGCGGGTGAACCACTGCGTCGCAGGAAGGAGAACGGCGACGCCCACCACGTTGTAGGCGGTGTGATAGGCGGCAAGCAGCGTCATCCCATCAATGGAGTCGATCAGGGTCCTCATCAGCGCCGCCGTGAACGGGAAAGCCGCGATGGCGATGAGCGCCGCGATCACCTTGAACAGCACATAGGCGAGCGCAAGGCGCTTAGCGGTCGTGCTGGCGCCGATCGCTGCCAGTGCGGAACTGGTCGCCGTGCCGATATTCTGGCCGATGATCAGCGCCGCGCCCTGCTCCAGGCCGACCGCCCCGGCGTAATAGGCCGAAATGGTGACTGCGATGGCGGCCGTCGAAGACTGCATGACCGCGGTCATCGCCAGGCCGACGAAGATGAGCATCATGAGGCCGACCAAGCCTGCGCCCCAGCCGACATCAGGCATGCCGAGCACCGCCGGCAGGTCGGACGGATGCAGGCTCTCGTCCAGGCCGCCCATGCCCTGCTGC